>NZ_JBFTLD010000228.1:0-11286 GCF_056396265.1 Allobosea sp. 05T422_2
GTGCAGGAGAGCATGGAGACGATCGCCAAGCCGCATGACCTGACCGACGTGCCGGATGCCAGGCCCTTGTCGGTCGGCGAGGGGGCGATCCGCTTCGAGCAGGTGCGCTTCAATTATGGCCGCACCGGCGGTCTGTTCGAGGGGCTCAACCTCGATATCCGACCGGGCGAGAAGATCGGCCTCGTCGGCCCATCGGGCGCCGGGAAGTCGACGCTCGTCAACCTGCTCTTGCGACTCTATCCGCTGGAGGCCGGTCGCATCCTGATCGATGGGCAGGATATCGCCCGCGTGACGCAGGACTCGCTGCGCGCACAGATCGGCATGGTGACGCAGGATAACTCGCTGCTGCACCGCTCGATCGGCGATAATATCGGGTATGGCCGGATCGATGCGACCGAGGACGAGATCATCGAGGCGGCCAGGAGGGCATCGGCGCATGAGTTCGTCGCGACCCTCAGCGACCAGGATGGGCGCAAGGGGTTCGAATCGCGTGTCGGCGAGCGCGGCGTCAAGCTCTCGGGCGGCCAGCGCCAGCGCATCGCCATCGCCCGCGTGCTGCTCAAGGACGCGCCGATTCTGATCCTGGACGAGGCCACCTCGGCACTTGATTCAGAGGTCGAGGCGACGATCCAGGAGCAGCTCACGGCGCTCATGCAGGGCAAGACCGTGATCGCGATCGCGCACCGGCTCTCGACCATTGCGGCGCTGGATCGGCTGATCGTGCTCGACAAGGGGCGCATCGTCGATCAGGGCAGCCATGCCGAACTCGTCGCGCGTGGTGGCCTCTATGCCCGGCTCTGGGCGCGCCAGTCGGGTGGTTTCCTGGCCGTTGCCGACCCGGAGACGGTCACGGCCTGAGTCCCGCTGAGGGCAGGCCGCGATGCACATTGCCGCCGCCCGGAACAGTAGACTTCGTCCAAAGTGCATGCCAAAGAGCGCGGCGGCGACGTGCCGCCGCATTGCGGCTGCGAAGGGGCGCACCTATGAGGGGCGTCAGACGATAATTTACAGCCGTTCCAGGCTGGGCGAAGAGCAGAGGAATCGATCGTGGCTCACGCGACCGAGACGACCCAAACCACCCGCCGCGACTTTCTGATGCTGGCGACCGGCGCTGCCGGTGCCGTCGGTCTCGGTGCTGTTGTTGTTCCGCTCGTGAGCCAGTTGGCTCCGGACGCGCAGACCATTGCTGCTGGTGCGCCGATGGATGTCGATCTCGGCCCGATCGCGGAAGGCCAGGCCATCAAGCTGTTCTGGCGCGGCAAGCTGATCTTCGTGCGTCACCGCACCAAGAAGGAGATCGACGAGGCGCKTGCGGTCAATGTCGCGACGCTGCCCGATCCTCAGACCGACCAGGCCCGCGTCAAGGAAGGCCACGAGCAGTTCCTCATCGTTTACGGCAATTGCACCCATCTTGGCTGCGTGCCGCTCGGCAATTCCCCCGGCGATCCGAAGGGCGACTACGACGGCTGGTTCTGCCCATGCCACGGTTCGCACTACGATTCGTCGGGCCGCATCCGCAAGGGGCCTGCGCCGCTCAACCTGCCGATCCCGCCCTATGCGTTCAACGCAGATACGAAGATCCGAATCGGCTGAGCTATGCGCTTCTCCATGATTTCCAATGATACCGAGAAAGCCTTGAGGCATTCGTCATGAGTGGTCATAGCACCTACGTTCCGAAGACCGGCTTTGAACGCTGGCTCGATGCCCGTCTGCCGATCGTTCGCCTCATGCACGATTCGGCCGTGTCCTACCCGGTTCCGCGCAACCTGAACTACCTTTGGACCTTCGGCGGCATCCTGGTGTTCATGCTCGTCGCGCAGATCGTGACGGGCGTCATCCTGGCGATGCACTACACGCCGCATGCGACCATGGCCTTCAACTCCGTCGAGCACATCATGCGCGACGTGAATTTCGGCTGGCTGCTGCGTTACCTGCACTCCAACGGCGCCTCGATGTTCTTCGTCGCCGTCTATGTCCACATCTTCCGCGGCCTCTATTACGGGTCGTACAAGGCTCCGCGCGAGGTGCTCTGGATCCTCGGCGTCGTCATCTTCCTGCTAATGATGGCCACCGCCTTCATGGGCTACGTGCTGCCCTGGGGGCAGATGTCCTTCTGGGGCGCCACCGTCATCACCAACCTGTTCTCGGCGCTGCCGGTGGTTGGCGAGACGATCGTGACCTTCCTGTGGGGCGGCTATTCCGTCGACAACCCGACGCTGAACCGCTTCTTCTCGCTGCACTATCTGCTGCCGTTCATGATCTTCGGCGTCGTGATCCTTCACATCTGGGCGCTGCACGTCGTCGGACAGAACAACCCGACCGGCGTCGAGGTGAAGAACGTCCAGAAGGACACCGTGCCGTTCACGCCCTATGCGACCATCAAAGACATCTTCGGGATGGTCTGCTTCATCTTCGTGTTCGCCTATTTCGTGTTCTATCAGCCGAACTTCATGGGCCATGCCGACAACTACATTCCGGCCAACCCGGCGGTGACGCCGACACATATCGTGCCTGAGTGGTACTTCCTGCCGTTCTACGCGATCCTGCGCGCCATTCCCGACAAGCTCGGCGGCGTTCTGGCGATGTTCGCGGCGATCGCGGTGCTGGCCTTCCTGCCCTGGCTCGACACCTCCAAGGTGAAGTCGATGAGCTACCGGCCGGTCGCCCGGGTCCTGTTCTGGGCGTTCCTCGTGGTCTGCATCGTGCTCGGCTATCTCGGCGCCATGCCTGCCGAGGAGCCCTACGTGACCTACTCGCGGATCTTCACCGCGCTGTATTTCGGCTACTTCATCTCGCTTGTGCTGGTCGGCATCTTCGAGAAGCCGGCGAAGCTGCCGAACTCGATCGCGGACTCCGTGCTGGCCAATATCAAGGGTGGCTCGGGCGCGAGCCTTGCGGCTGCCACCGCCTCCGAACCGAACGCCAAGGGCTGACGAAAGATGAGCACCACCCCGTTTCGCCTTGCCCTGGCGGGGCTAAGCTTCGGCCTTGCCCTCACTGCCAACGCGCTGACGGCCCAGGCCGCCGGCGACCGTGTGATCCCGCCGCAGCAGAAGTGGTCATTCTCGGGTCCGGTCGGCAAGTTCGACCGTGCCCAGCTCCAGCGCGGCTTCAAGGTCGTCAAGGAGGTCTGCGCCAGCTGCCACGCGATGAGCCTGATCCCGATGCGGACGCTGTCGCAGCCTGGTGGCCCGGAGTTCACGCCCGGGCAGGTCACCGCGCTGGCGGCGACCTATCAGATCAAGGACGGCCCGAACGACCAGGGCGAGATGTTCGATCGTCCCGGCCGTCCGGCGGACCGTTTCCCGTCGCCGTTCCCGAACGAGCAGGCGGCGCGGGCCGCCAATGGCGGAGCCTACCCGCCGGATCTGTCGGTCCTGGCCAAGGCCCGCACCTATGAGCGCGGTTTCCCGCAGTTCATCATCGACATCTTTTCCCAGTATCAGGAGCAGGGGCCGGACTATATCGCGGCGCTGCTGGCCGGGTACAAGGAACCGCCGCAGGGCTTCCCGCCGCTGCTGCCGGGCCAAAACTACAACACCTATATGCCGGGCCACCTCATCGCGATGCCGCAGCCGCTCCAGGACGGGCAGGTCGAGTATCCGAAGGGGCCGGACGGCAAGTCGCCGGTTCCGGAGACCGTGGCGCAGTATGGCAAGGACGTCGCGGCCTTCATGGTCTGGATGGCTGAGCCGCATCTCGAGGCGCGCAAGCGCATCGGCATGCAGGTCATGCTGTTCCTCATCTTCTTCGGCGGTCTGCTCTATTACACCAAGAAGAAGGTCTGGTCGCGCATGCCGGATGGCTCAACCGCGCACTGACCAACTCTGAGAATGGGAAAAGGCCCCGGAAACGGGGCCTTTTTCGTTTGGCCTTGCGCGGCTGCGGCTGTGCAGCGCCTTTGTACGGCCGTCACAGAAGCCTGCTCCTGTCCGGCCAAACTGAAAGGAAGCGATCATGAGCGAAGCTGTGCTCGGAATCATCGGTGGGTCGGGCATCTACGACCTGCCGGGCCTGACCGATCTGCGCGAAGAGCGTGTCACGAGCCCCTGGGGCGAACCCTCGGATATCCTGCGCATCGGCCGGATCGGCCAAACCAAGATCGTCTTCCTGCCGCGCCATGGTCGTGGTCACGTCCTGCCGCCCTCCGAGATCAATTACCGCGCCAATATCGACGTGATGAAGCGCGCGGGGGTCACCGATCTCGTCTCGCTCTCAGCCTGCGGGTCCTACAAATCCGAGCTCTATCCCGGCCTGTTCGTGCTGGTCGACCAGTTCATCGACCGCACCGTGCGTCGCGCCAGCTCCTTCTTCGGCAAGGGCTGCGTCGCGCATGTCCCGATGGCGCGCCCGGTCGGTCCGCTGCTGCAGGCAAGGCTCGCCGATGCCGCTACGGCCGAGGAGCTGCCCTTCGTGCGCGGCGGTACTCTGGTCACCATGGAAGGCCCGCAATTCTCGACCTATGCGGAGTCGCTGACCTATAAGGCGCTCGGCTACGACCTGATCGGCATGACCGCGATGCCCGAGGCCAAGCTCGCCCGTGAGGCCGAGATCACCTACGCGACCGTCGCGATGGTGACGGATTTCGACTGTTGGCACCCGGAGCAGTCCTCGGTGGATGTCACCTCAGTCGTGGCAGTGCTGAAGGACAATGCCGAGAAGGCGCGCCGGCTGGTTGCGCGCCTGGCCGCGGATTTCCCTGCCGATCGCGAGCCCTGTCCGGCTGGCTCCCATCACGCGCTGGACGGCGCCATCATAACGGCGCGCGAATTTCGAGATTCGAGCCTGGTGGCTAGGCTCGACGCGGTTGCGGGCCGGGTCCTCTGACTGCTGCCTGACATTGGAGGGGGCGCCGGGCTGGGGCTGGCGGTTCCCTTCGCGCGGCCGCGGCGCTAAGAGAGCGCGTCGCCACAGCGAGCTGTTTCCGCATGGACCGTGATACCCTCCTCGACCTGAAGAACGCGATCCGCTCGATTCCGGATCATCCCAAGCCGGGCATCATCTTCCGGGACATCACCACCCTGCTCGGCGATGCCCGGGCCTTCCGACGTGCGGTCGACGAGCTCGTCCAGCCTTTCGCCGGGCTGAAGATCGCCAAGATCGCCGGCATCGAGGCGCGCGGCTTCATCCTCGGCGGGGCGGTGGCCCATCAGCTCTCGGCCGGCTTCATCCCGGTGCGCAAGAAGGGCAAGCTGCCGCACGAGACGGTCAGCATCAGCTATTCCCTGGAATACGGCACGGGCGAGATCGAGGTCCACAAGGACGCGGTCTCACGGGGCGAGCGCGTCCTGCTCGTCGACGATCTGATCGCGACCGGGGGCACTGCGGAAGGGGCGGTCAACCTGCTATCCTCGCTTGGCGCGGAGGTCGTGGCGGCGTGCTTCATCGTCGATCTGCCGGATCTCGGGGGGGCGGATCGGGTCCGCCGCCTCGGCGTTCCCGTGCGCACGCTCGTCTCCTTCAGCGGACACTAAGCCCATGAAGATCGGCGGCAAGGCCTACCGGACGATCTGGCTCGCGCAGGATKGCTGGCGCGTCAGCGTGATCGACCRGACCAAGCTGCCCTTCCGTTTCGAGACCGTCGCGCTTGGGAGTGCCGAGCAGGCCGCCGAGGCGATCCGCAGCATGGTGGTGCGMGGAGCACCGCTGATCGGCGCTACAGCCGCCTATGGCGTCGCCCTGGCCATGCGCGCGGACCCGTCCGACCAGGCGCTGGAGGTGGCTGTCGCGCTGCTTGGTGCGACCCGCCCGACAGCGGTGAACCTGCACTGGGCACTGGAGCGGGTGAGCGCCAGGCTGGCGGGCCTGGATCCAGCTTCGCGCATGGCAGCGGCCTATGACGAGGCTGCTGCGATCTGCGACGAGGATGTCGCGCTCTGCCGCGCGATCGGTGAGCACGGACTTGGCGTGATCCGCGGCCTTGCGGCGGGCAAGGCTCCGGGCGAGCGCCTCAATATCCTGACCCATTGCAATGCCGGCTGGCTTGCCACGGTTGACTGGGGCACGGCGCTGGCGCCGATCTATCTGGCGCATGATGCCGGCCTGCCCATCCATGTCTGGGTCGACGAGACGCGGCCGCGCAACCAGGGCGCGGCGCTGACGGCCTATGAACTCGGCGCCCATGGCGTGCCGCATACCGTGGTCAGCGACAATGSCGGCGGGCATCTGATGCAGCGCGGGCAGGTCGACATGGTCATCGTCGGTACCGACCGGACGACCGCGACCGGAGATGTCGCCAACAAGATCGGCACCTATCTCAAGGCGCTGGCAGCGCATGACAACGGCGTGCCTTTCTATGTCGCTTTGCCGTCCCCGACGATCGACTGGCGGCTGTCGGACGGGCTCGGCGAGATCCCGATCGAGGAGCGTTCGGCACGCGAGGTCACCCATCTCGCAGGCCTGGGCGAGGATGGCGAGGTCGGCCAGTTTCGAGTGGTGGCGCCTGGCAGCCCCGCCGCCAATCCCGCCTTCGACGTCACCCCGGCGCGCCTTGTCACCGGCCTCATCACCGAACGTGGTGTGGCCCCTGCGAGCTCCGAGGGGCTTGCTGGTCTCTTTCCTGATCTGGCGCGCGGAGCTGCGACATGAGTGAAATGGCGCTTCGCGCAGAGATCGTCGCGGTCGCCCAGGCGATCGACAAGGCCGGGTTCTGCCCATCGAAATCCGGCAATGTCTCGGCCCGCTTCGAAGGCGGATTGCTGATCACCCCGTCCGGCCTGCCGTATGCGCAGACAAGGCCGGAGGATCTGATCCATCTCTCGCAGGACGGCACCATCCTGAATGGCTCACGCAAGCCTTCGTCCGAATGGCCGTTCCATGTCGAGATCTACAAGGCGCGCCCGGACGCCCAGGCGATCGTGCACACGCATTCGCCGCGTGCCACCGCGCTGTCGTCGGCAAGGCGCGGGATTCCGGCCTTCCATTACATGATTGCGCTATGCGGTGGGGCCGATGTGCGTTGCGCGGAATACGCGACCTTCGGCACACCCGAGCTTGCCGAGAACGCKGTGAAGGCGCTTGAGGGGCGCAAGGCGGTGCTGCTTGCCAATCACGGCGTCATCGCGCTTGGACAGACACTCGCGGGCGCGCACACGATCGTCGCCGAGGTCGAGAATCTCGCCGGGCAATATCTCGACCTGCTCGCCTCCGGCTTGGAGCCGGTCATTCTTGACGAGGCCGAGATGTCGCGCGTTTCCGCGAAGTTCGCTGGCTACGGCAAGGTCGGCTGAGGACCAGAGGCGTTCTGGGGGCGCGGCCCGGCATGGTCGGGCTTGGCCCCGGCCACATCGCCTGGGACGCTTCAGATCGCGCCGCGGATCAGGCCGGCCTGCGCTCGATGAAGACGCAGCCCTCGAAGCTGAAGACCTCCTCTCCATGCTGGTTCACACCGGCATTGCGATGGAAGAACAGGCCCCATTGCGGGCGGCTGGCGCTGGCGCGGGTTTGAATGACGGTCGAGCTATAGGTGATCCTGTCGCCGACAAAGACCGGTCTGGACCAGCGCAGATTCTTGAAGCCGGGGGAGGGGCCGAGGCGTGGCGCCTGTCCGGGCGTGGCCGCGAGCTGGCGTTTGCGGTGAGCGACCATCGTTGCCATCCAGACCGAGGCCGTATGCCAGCCCGAGGCGGCCAGGCGCCCGAAGGAACTGCTGCGCGCCGCAACATCGTCCATGTGGAAGGGCTGCGGATCGAAGGCACGGGCGAAGGCGACGATTTCCTCAGGTGTGAAGACGAAGCTGCCGAGTTCATGGCTCTCGCCGATCTCGATCTCCTCGAAGAAGGGCGCCGGCTGCGTCTCGCCAGCGGGAATTTCGAGCAGGCTCAGCGCTGCCGGCTGCACATAGCGGGGCGGGTGGGCCAGCCAGTCGCCCCTGGGTTGAGCAAAGCCCGAGCCCTTGCGACCGAACATGATCCAGTTGGTCTGCTCGAGGACCGGCTCGTCGCGCAGGTTCAGGAGCTCGAACCGGAACTTCACCAGGCCCATCTCGGGGCGTGAGCGCGATTCCTTGGTTTCAATCACGCTGCGCCGTGCGCTGAGGACATCCCCCGGCAGCACGGGCCGGAGCCATTTGACCTCTTCGATGCCGGGGGCCCCCATCGAGGCGGCCTCCAGGACGAAGTCCTCGGCGAGCAGCCGCATCAGTAGCGAGCAGCTATGCCAGCCGGACGCGATGAGCTGGCCGACGAAGCTCTGCCTCGCGGCCGCCGGATCGGTGTGGAAATCCTGCGCATCGTAGCGMGAAGCATAGGCGATGATGTCGTCCTGCGAAACGGCGACCCGGCCGCTCTGCTTCACCTCTCCGACGACGAAGTCCTCGAAATAGCGCATAGGTCGCTCGCGGTCCGGCTCAGTTGGCGAAGCGGAAATGCAGCACGTCGCCATCGGCGACGACATATTCCTTGCCTTCGAGCCGGAACTTGCCGGCTTCGCGCGCACCGCTCTCGCCCTTGTGGGCGATGTAGTCGTCATAGGCGATGGTTTCGGCCCGGATATAGCCCTTCTCGAAATCGGTATGGATCACGCCGGCGGCGGCGGGGCCCTTGGTGCCGTTCTCGATCGTCCAGGCGCGGGCTTCCTTCGGGCCCACGGTGAAATAGGTGACGAGGTTCAGGAGCGCATAGCCGGCGCGGATGACGCGGTTGAGACCCGGCTCGGCGAGGCCGACCGCGTCGAGATAGTCCTTCTGCTCTTCGGCCGGCAGGACGGCGATCTCGCTCTCGATCTTGGCCGAGACGACGACGGCGACTGCGCCCTCCTCGGCAGCGCGGGCCTTCACTTTCTCGGAGAAGCCATTGCCCTTGTCGGCGCTGGCTTCCTCGACATTGCAGACATAGAGCACCGGCTTGGACGAAAGCAGGCCGAGCATCTCGAAGGCCTTGCGTTCCTCGGCTGCGACCTGGACGAGGCGTGCCGGCTTGCCGTCGCGAAGCAGGACGAGGCAGCGGTTCATCAGGTCGGCCAGTTCCTTGGCCTCCTTGTCGCCCGACTTCGCCTTCTTCTCCAGCGGCTGCACGCGCTTCTCGAGGCTCTCGAGATCGGCGAGCATCAACTCGGTCTCGATGGTCTCGATATCGTCGATCGGAGAGATCTTGCCCTCGACATGGGTGATGTCACCATCCTCGAAGCAGCGCACCACATGGGCGATGGCGTCGCATTCGCGGATATTGGCGAGGAACTGGTTGCCGAGGCCTTCGCCCTTGGAGGCACCGCGCACGAGCCCGGCGATATCGACGAAGGTCAGGCGCGTCGGAATGATCTCCTTCGAACCGGCAATGGCGGCCAGCTTCTCCAGCCGGTCATCGGGTACCGCGACGTCGCCGACATTCGGCTCGATCGTGCAGAAGGGATAGTTCGCCGCCTGTGCCGCAGCCGTCTGCGTCAGTGCGTTGAACAGGGTCGACTTGCCGACATTCGGCAGGCCGACGATACCGCATTTGAAACCCATGATGGCTGGTCCGTTGCGTCGCCGCCGCAAAGGGGCGGTCGCGAGATGATGATTGGAATGTCCAGGGCCTTATTGGGGTCCGGGCGGCAAAAGACAAGATGGCAGGGGCCAGGGACGGCTCACGCGAACGTGCATGGCGAGGCGCTGCGCAGGAGCGCAGGACTTCGCGAGACGGCGATCTGTCTGCGCCGGTCCATTCGACGGAGCTCTTCCATGCGCGCGCTCTCTGCCAGTCTCTTCGCCGCAGCTCTCGTCCTGACCAGCAGTATCGTACAGGCTCAGGCGCCGGCGACACGGGTGCGTGGCACGGTCGAGAAGCTCGAAGGCTCGGCGCTGACAGTGAAGACGCCGAGCGGCGAGGACGTCGCGGTCGCCCTGGCCCCCGGCTACTCGGTTGGCGGGGTGGTCAAAGCCAGCCCAAACGACATCAAGAAGGGCAGCTTCGTCGGCGTCGGTGCGCGGCCGCAGGCTGACGGCACGCTTCTCGCCGTCCAGGTCCTGATCTTTCCCGAGGCGATGCGCGGGACGGGCGAAGGGCACAGGGCCTGGGGAGTCTTGCCAGACAGCACCATGACCAATGCAACCGTGGCCGAGACGGTTTCGCGCGTCGATGGCGCCAATCTCGTCCTGACCTATCCCGGTGGGGAGCAAAAGGTAACGATCACGCCCGAGGCCAATATCATCATGGCCGCACCCGCCGAAGCGTCCGAGCTGTCGCCGGGGGCACAGGTCGCGTTCACGGCGACGCGCCAGCCCGGCGGCGGTCTTCTTGCCAGCCGAGTCACGATCGCGAAACAGGGCGCCCAGTTGCCGCTCTGATCCATCGCCCGAAAAGTGGATTGCGGTTTTCCAGAAAGCCGATGCAAACACGGAAAGGCTCGTTCATCGGACCCGATACGAGATCGGGTCCGATGAACGAGCCTTTTAGTCCTCGGCCTTCTCGCCGAGGCGCTTCACCGCGGCATGGCCGCGCGCGTCCATGAAGAGATGCACCTTGTTCTGGAAGCCAGCATCATCGCCCGCGGCGAGCAGAGTGGCGTAATCGGCGCAGGCCGTGCAGAGATCCTCGACCCAGGGCTGCTCAGCCTTGCCGAAATCGTTCAGCACATAGGCATGGACGAGGGCCTTGTCGCCGGGATGGCCGATGCCCATGCGGACGCGGCGGTAGTCGTTGCCGATCGCGGCCGTCATCGAGCGCAGCCCGTTATGGCCGGCATTGCCGCCTCCGAGCTTCACGCGCAGCTTGGCCGGAGCGAGATCGAGTTCGTCATGGAAAGCGATCACGTCGGCGGGGGCGATCTTGAAGAAGCGAGCCGCCTCGCCGACCGCGCGGCCGGATTCGTTCATATAGGTCTGCGGCTTGAGCAGGATGACCTTCTCGTTACCGATCGTCGCCTCGCAAGCCTCGCCCTGGAAGCGTGAGCGCCAGGGGGAGGCCCGGTATGTGCGGGCAATCGTCTCGACCGCCATGAAGCCGATATTGTGCCGGTTGCGGGCATAGCGCGCGCCGGGATTGCCGAGACCGGCAAAGATCAGCATGGCAGGTCACTCCGGCAGTCGGGAGGGGCTGGCGGTCCTGCGCCTCCCTCTAAAGCAAGACGGCCGGGAAACCCGGCCGTCCAAGTGGTCTCGCGAAGGCAGCGCCGAAGCGCGGCATCCTCAGGCCTTGGCGGCCTCGGTGCCTTCGGCTGCGCCCTCGGCAGCAGCATCCTCGATCACCGACGGCGCCACGATCGTGACCAGCGTCAGGTTCTCGCGGGTGGTCAGGCTGACGCCTGCCGGCAGCTTGATGTCGTTGACATGGATGGACGTGCCAACGCCCAGGCCAGCGACGGAGACGT
>NZ_JBFTLD010000229.1:0-11251 GCF_056396265.1 Allobosea sp. 05T422_2
ATGCCGGCAGCGTGCAACTGGGCCTCGATATTGCGCCAGACCAACCGCGATTGCTCGGCAAAGCTCTCCGGCACAGTTCCATCGCGCGTGCTCGGAATCTGCCCGCTGATGTAGAGCTGTCGGCTCGCGCCGGAAACCAGCAGGGCCTGGGCATAGCCGCCGGCTGCTTCGGGCGCTTCGGGCGCCGTGATGACCATCTTGTCCATGTTCCGCTCGCAACCAGCCAATCAGCAAAAATCCTCCCCTGTGTGGGGGAGGATTCCGTCGCAGGTCAATCGGCTTCGGCTATTTGCCCGTCGCCCTGGCAACTGCTTCCCGTGCCATCACGCCAATCAGATGGGCCCGATACTCGGCATCGGCATGCATGTCGGCATTGATGCCCTTGGCCGTGTGCTTGATGCCATCGAGAGATTTCGCAGCGAACCGGGCCTTCAAAGCGGCCTCGGCCTCCGGCCAGCGGAAAACGCCGCCTTCGCCGGCGCCCGTCACCGCGACACTGACCTCCGAGCCCCGCTTGGCCACGAAGACGCCGACCAGTGCATAGCGGGAAGCCGGGTTGCGGAACTTGGCGTAGCCTGCCTTCGACACCAGCGGGAAGGAGATCCTGACAACGATCTCGCCCTCCTCCAGCGCCGTCTCGTAGAGGCCGGTGAAGAACTCTCCGGCCGTGAGCTTGCGCTTGTTGGTGACAATGGTGGCGCCGAGCGCCATGAGCGCCGCCGGATAATCCGCCGCCGGGTCGTTATTGGCGACAGAGCCGCCAATCGTGCCGCGATGGCGCACATGCGGGTCGCCAATATGCGAGGCGAGATAGGCCAGCGCTGGGATCGCCTCCCGGACGACAGCCGAGTCCGCCACTTCGGCATGGGTCGTCATCGCACCGATAACGACATTGCGCCCCTTGCGCTCGATGCCCCTGAGATCGGCGCAACCGCCGAGATCGACGAGGTGTGTCGGCGACGCGAGGCGCTGCTTCATGGTCGGCAGCAGGGTGTGCCCGCCGGCCAGCAGCTTGGCATCCTCCTTCTTGGCGAGGAGGCCAGCGGCCTGGCGGGCCGTGGCCGGGCGATGATAGGTGAAAGCGTACATCGTGTTGTCCTTTCAGATCACTCGGCGGCCATTCGCTTGATGCTCTTCTGCGCTGCGCGCCAGACCACCTGCGGCGTTGCCGGCATGGTGACCTCCTCATGGCCGAGCGCATCGGTGATGGCGTTGATCACGGCCGGCGGCGAGGCAATCGCGCCCGCCTCGCCGCAGCCCTTGATGCCCAGCGGGTTGGACGGGCACGGCGTCACCGTCATGCCGACATCGAAGGACGGCAGATCGTCCGCACGCGGCATGCAGTAATCCATGAAGCTCGCAGTCACGAGCTGGCCGTCCTGATTGTAGCGCGCCCCTTCGAGCAGCGCCTGGCCGACGCCCTGGGCAATGCCGCCATGGACCTGGCCCTCGACGATCATCGGGTTGATCACGATGCCGAAATCGTCGACGGCCGCCCAGCGCTCGATCCTGGTGATGCCGGTCTCGGGATCGATCTCGACCTCGCAGATATGGACACCGGCCGGGAAGGTGAAGTTCGTCGGATCGTAGAACGCGCCTTCCTTCAGCCCCGGCTCGAGATCCTGCCCATTGAACTTGTGGGCGATGTAAGCCTGCAGCGCACAGGAGCCGAAATCGAGCGTCTTGTCCGTGCCCTTCACGTGGAAGTTGCCATCCTTGAAATCGATATCGGCCTCGTCCGCCTCGAGCACATAGGCCGCGACCTTCTTGCCCTTGGCGATGACCTTGTCGACAGCCTTGGCGATCGCGGACATGCCGACCGCGCCCGAACGGGAGCCGTAGGTACCCATGCCCATCTGCACCTTGTCGGTGTCGCCATGGATGATCGAGACATTCTCGATCGGGATGCCGAGCCGGTCGCTGACGAGCTGGGCAAAGGTCGTCTCATGGCCCTGGCCGTGGCTGTGCGAGCCGGTCAGCACCTCGACGGTCCMAACGGGGTTGACCCGCACCTCCGCCGATTCCCACAGGCCGACGCCAGCCCCCAGCGAGCCGACCGCAGCCGACGGTGCGATACCGCAGGCCTCGATATAGGAGGAGAAGCCGATGCCACGCAGCTTGCCGTTGCGGGCCGAGTCGCGCTTGCGCTTGGCGAGCCCCTTGTAGTCGATGATCTCCAGCGCCTTCTTCATCGAGGCAGCATAGTTGCCGGTGTCGTACATCATGATCACCGGCGTCTGATGCGGGAACTTCTTGATGTAGTTCTGCATCCGGAACTTGGCTGGATCCTTGCCGAGTTCGCGCGCCGCAATCTCGACCAGGCGCTCGACCACGAAGGTCGCCTCCGGCCGGCCGGCGCCTCGATAGGCATCGACCGGAGCCGTGTTGGTGTAGACCGCATCGACCTCGCAATAGATCGCCGGGATATCGTACTGGCCCGACAGCAACGGGGCGTAGAGATAGGTCGGCACCGAGGACGAAAAGGTCGAAAGGTAGGCGCCGAGATTGGCCGTCGTCTTCACCCGCATGCCGATCATCTTGCCATCAGCGTCGGTCGCGAGCTCGGCATGGGTGACATGGTCGCGCCCATGCGCATCGGAGAGGAAGGCCTCGGTACGGTCCGAGGTCCATTTCACCGGCCGGCCCACCTTCTTCGCAGCCCAGACGCAAACCGTCTCCTCGGCATAGATGAAGATCTTGGAGCCGAAGCCGCCGCCGACATCCGGCGCGACGACACGCAGCTTGTTCTCCGGCGCAATGCCGATGAAGGCGGAAAGGACGAGCCGCGCGACATGCGGGTTTTGGCTGGTGGTGTAGAGCGTGAAGGCGCCCTCGCCCTGGTCGTAATCGCCGACGGCCGCGCGCGGCTCCATCGGGTTCGGCACCAGGCGGTTATTGACGAGGTCGAGCTTCGTGACGTGCTTGGCCGCCTTGAACGCCTTTTCGGTCGCAGCCTTGTCGCCGAGATGCCAGTTAAAGACCGTGTTGTCGGTAGACTCGGCATGGACCTGGGTCTTCGAGCTCGCAGCACTCGCCGTGTCGACCACCGCCGGCAGCACGCCGTAATCGACGCTGATCGCCTCGGCCGCGTCCCTGGCCTGCGCCAGCGTCTCGGCCACCACGACCGCGACATGGTCGCCGACATAGCGGACCTTGCCCTGAGCCAGCGCCGGATGCGGGCCGGCCCGCATCGGCGAACCGTCCTTGTTATGGATCATCCAGCCGCAGATCAGCCCACCGATCTTATCGGCGGCAAGATCCTCGCCTGTATAGATCCCAAGCACGCCCGGCATCGTCGCCGCGGCCTTGGCGTCGATCCTGTTGAGCGTGGCATGGGCATGCGGCGAACGCAGGAAATAGGCGTAGGTCTGGCCAGGCCTGTTGATGTCGTCGGTGTAGCGGCCCTGGCCGGTGATGAAACGGTGATCTTCCTTGCGGCGGACAGCGGCGCCGATTCCGGTTGCGGACATGGTGTTCCCTCCTCGCACAGCGCCTCTGGCGGACGCCTCATGGCTTGAGAACCGGCCTGCGCGGGAGCGCGCCGGCCGAAGGCGTCACTCGGCAGCCTTGCGCGTCGGCGTCGCCGCCTTGCCCATCGCCTCCGCCCCGGCAGCGATCGCCTTGACGATGTTGTGGTAGCCCGTGCACCGACAGATATTGCCATCGAGATCATCACGGATCGTCGCTTCATCGAGCGAATGGCCACGACGGCTCACCATATCGACCGCAGCCATGATCATGCCTGGAGTGCAGTAGCCGCATTGCAGGCCGTGATGCTCGCGAAATGCCTCCTGCATCGGATGCAGCACGCCGTTCACGGCGAGCCCTTCGATCGTCGTCACCGTGGCGCCATCGACCGAAAGAGCAAGCGTCGTACAGGACTTCACGGCTTTGCCGTCGAGATGGACGACACAGGCACCGCACTGGCTGGTGTCGCAGCCGACATGCGTACCGGTCAGTCGTAGGTTCTCGCGCAGGAGCTGCACCAGCAGGGTGCGAGGATCAACATTCGCGGTGACGGCCTTGYCGTTCACCGTCAACGAAACCGTGGCCATGAGCACATCTCCTGGGACCCTACGTCCGGCGCCCGGCCAGTGACCCTCCCAGCCACTGAAATCCGGAGCCGGAGCCGTTCGCGAAACCTCTAGCCTCATCAGGCAGTTTTTTCTTGGAACAGCTCGAAACGGAATGTGGACCCGGGATTTTGCGCGGTCAAGCGCGATGGCAACAAGATGAAGCGGCGATTTTGCGGACTTTGAGTGCTGTTTTCGCCAAGCATCAACGCTGCACTGCAACAAACACACGCGTACGAAAACGCGCGCGAGAACGGCCTGCATTCGCAGAATGTTAACGCCGGAGATCACAGCTTTGCTGATCGCTATCGAAGCCTTGCTCGGGATCATGAACGTGTCGGTGTCGACCATCTCTGATCAAATCCAGCGGCGCCTGCGCGCCATCGGCTTCGACGAGGCCCAGCGCGAGCGCCTGCGAAGCTATCGCTCCATTGTGGACCGTGTGATCGAGGGCCTCGTTGCCAAGGATTTTGCCCGTGCCTTCGTGATCCATGCGCCCCTGCGCAGCACGGTAGAGCCCGTCGCCGAAACGCTCTATCCGGCCGAAGCCGCACATTTCAAGCAGCTGTTCGATGGAGAGTTCGGCGAAGCCTATTGCAATTCGATCGAGCGCTTATGTGTGCTGGAGCGCGTGGCCAAGGTCGGTCCACGCCCACGGGTCTCGATCGCCTTCGCATTGTACCAGGCGATCTCGGTCGCCAGCCGTTGGCGCCTTGTCCTGTCGCCGAAGAAGGTGGGCCGCGATCTCTACATCATCGAGCGGATCCTGACCTACGACATCAATACCGCGATCACGATCGATCAGCAGATCGAGGCTGGCGAGGCCGAACGGCGCGGACAGGCCCTCGACAACGCCGCTGCGCTGATGAAGTCCCGCATCGGGCAGCTCGATACGACGATCAGCGGCGCGGTCGAGCAGTTCGTCTCGACCTCGTTCGAGACGACCGAAGCCACCAGCTTCATCAAGAATCAGATCGGTAGCCTCGCCCACGCCTCCGCCCTCGTGCGCGAAAAGGCGATCCAGACGGCGGCCGCCACAGAAGAGATGTCGGCCAATATCGCCGAGATCGGACACCGCGCCCGGCAAAGCCTCGCGATTGCCAATCGGGCCGTCGACGACGCGGAGGCGATGAATTCGGCCGTCGCAAGGCTGCGCGAGGTCACCGGCAGCATCGGTACCGTAGTCGGGCTCATCGCCGATATCGCGGCACAGACCAATCTGCTCGCGCTGAACGCAACCATCGAGGCCGCACGCGCCGGGGAGGCTGGCCGAGGCTTCGCGGTCGTCGCCTCCGAAGTGAAATCGCTGGCGACCCAGACCGCCAGCGCGACGCAGGATATTGCCCGGCAGATCGCCGAACTGGCCGCCAGTGCCGAGGTCTGCGGCGTCCGCTCTGCGTCGATCGGCAAGACGATTGGTGAGATCAGGGGCGATTCCGAAGCGATCTCGGATGCCGTCGCCCAGCAAAGCTTCGTCACGACCAGCATCGCCCGCGATGCGGCCGAGGTCGCAAACAGCTCCGACGAAGCCATCGCCAGTGCGACCGCCGTCAATGACGGACTTGCCACGACGGCAAGAGCGCTCCAGCGTGCCAACACAGCCGCGTCGGACATCGCGCTCCAGATCGGAGCGGCGGAAGCGTCCGTCAGCGAGGCTCTCGCGTCGCTGCGCAAGGCCTCGTAGATCACCGAACCGGATAGTGTATCCGGTTCGGTGATCTAACCTCCTGCGTTTGCATCGGATTTTCCGAGAACCGCATCCACGTTTCGGGCCGATGCTTTGGGCGCGCTCAGCCTTCGCTGACCGCCTTGGCGAAATTCGCAAAGAATTCGTCGGCAAGCTTCTTCGAGACCGAATCGATCAGTCGGGATCCAAGCTGCATCAGCTTGCCGCCGACCTGCGCCTCGACCTCGTAACTCAGCAATGTCTGCCCTGCTTCCGCGTCACTGAGCACGACCTTGGCGCCGCCCTTGGCGAATCCGGCGATCCCGCCCTCGCCCTCGCCCGCGATCCGGTAGCCATTCGGCGGATCGAGATCGGCAAGCTCGACCTTGCCGCGGAAGGTCGCCTTCACCGGCCCGAGCTTGACCTTCACCACCGCCGAGAAATGCGTATCGTCGTCCTTGGTAAGCTGTTCGCAGCCGGGAATGCAGGCCTTCAGCACCTCGGCATCGTTGAGCTTTGCCCAGACCACATCCTTGCTGGCGGGTAAGGTGACCTCGCCATTCATCGTCATCGCCACGGCGTCACTCCTCCATCTTGGCTGCGCCGAACGGCCCATATTGCGGGCGAGCGCGCCTCGGGTCTATCCAAGGACCCATTGGTCTATCCTTGATCGGAAAGCGCCAGCCTAGACAAGGGGAGCGAGCCTGCATTGCGCCACGCATTTCCGAACACGCGGAGCCGCCATGACTGACCTGCCCGGTCTCTATGGCGAGCTCTTCGCCGATCACGAGATGGCAAGCCTGTTCGAAGACCGGGCACTTCTGCAAGGCATGCTGGATTTCGAGGCCGCGCTCGCTCGCGCCGAAGCGGCCGCCGACGTCATCCCCGCGGCCGCCGCCGACGTGATCGCGGCGGCCTGCAAGGCCGAGCTTTATGACATCGGCGCCATCGGCAKGGCCGCGACTCTTGCAGGCAACCCCGCAATCCCGCTGGTCAAGCAATTGACCGCCCAGGTCGCTGCGGTCGATCCGGAAGCGGCCAAATGGGTGCATTATGGCGCAACCAGCCAGGATGTGATCGATTCCGGCCAGGCCCAGCAATATCGCACGGCCTACCGGCTGATCCTCCGGCGCTCCGCCCGTCTCGCCCACGCCCTCGCCGAACTGACGAAGCGCCATCGAAACACTCCGATGATCGGGCGCACCTTCCTCCAGCATGCCGTGCCGATCAGCTTCGGCGTCAAGGTGGCGCAGTGGCTTGGGCCGATCGTTCGCTTCCATGACGATTTCATGATCTACGGCCAGGCTTCGCATCAGTTGGGCGGAGCAGCCGGGACCCTGGCCTCGCTCGGCGACAAGGCTGAAGCCGTGCTCCAGAATTTCTGCAGGACGATGCCGGCGATCGGCGCAGTCCTGACGCCCTGGCACACGGAGCGGCACCGGCCGGCGCGGATCGCGGCCGCGCTTGGCATCGTCCTGGGGCATCTCGGCAAGATCGCCCAGGACACGGCGCTGATGGCGCAGACCGAAATCGGCGAACTGGCCGAGCCGGAAGCGCCCGGAAAGGGCGGCTCCTCCGCCATGCCGCACAAGCGCAACCCGGTGCTGTGCACGCTGATCCTCGCCGGAGCGAAGCGCGCTCCGGGGCTGGTCTCGACCATGCTCGCAGCGATGCCGCAGGAGCACGAGCGCGCCATGGGCGKCTGGCATGCCGAATGGCGCACGCTTGCCGAACTCTTCATCATCGCCGGTACGGCACTCCATCAAAGTGTGGCGCTGATCGAGGGCCTGCAGGTCTTTCCGGAACGGATGCGGCAGAATCTCGAGCTCACCCACGGCCTGGTCATGGCCGAGCGGGTTTCGCTCGCGCTTGCGGCGTCGATCGGCCGGGCCGAGGCGCATCACCTGCTCGAGGAGGCAAGCCGCGACTGCGTGGCCAGCGGCAGGCATCTCAAGTCCATTCTCGCCGAGCATCCGGCGCTCGCCGGCCGCCTTGGTGAAAACGAACTCGACATCTTGTTCGATCCGGCGACCTATCGCGGAGCGAGCGACTGCATCATCGACCGGATACTCGCGCTCTACGAAGAAGAGCGCGAGTATATGGACTGACATGCTGCAACTGACCGACGAGGAGCGGGCGATTGCCTCCGGCGCGCGAGGCGGTGGCTCAGCGATGGCCTTGCGTATCGTCGCCGAAGCCGCTCGCCTGATGGGTGCACGGAGGTTGATACCCGTTGCCTCGGCCCATATCGACGGCGCGCTCTACCACGGTGATTCCGGCACGCTCTTCGCGGAGAAACTGGTCGAGGGCGGCGCCAGGGTCGCTGTGCGGGCGACGCTGAATGTCGGCTCCCTCGCCCCCGCCGGCTGTGCCGTGATCCGCCTCGCCGCACATCAGCGCGATATGGCGGCCCGCATGATGCGCGCCTATGAGGCGATGGGCTGCGAACCGAGCTGGACCTGTGCGCCCTACCAGGCCGGACACCGCCCCGCACAGGGCAGCGACGTCGCCTGGGGCGAGTCGAATGCCGTCGTCTTCTGCAACTCGGTGCTGGGCGCGCGCACCAACCGCTATGGCGATTTCCTCGACATCGCCTGCGCGATTGCCGGGCGCGCCCCGGATTACGGCCTCCACCGCGCCGAGAACCGTGTCGCGGAGTTGCTGCTCGACGTCGGAGGGCTCTCGAAGGAGCTGCGCCGGTCGGATGTGTTCTATCCCGTGCTCGGCACCTTTCTTGGACGCGCTGCCGGGAGCACGGTCGTCGTCATTGAGGGGCTTCAGGATTGTACGACCGAGGACCGTCTAAAGGCGCTCGGTGCGGCTGCTGCCTCGACCGGAGGCGTCGGCTTGTTTCATGTCGCCGGTGTCACGCCCGAAGCTCCTGATCTCGCCACGGCACTCGGGGACCGCCCCCCGAAACAGCGCATCGTGCTGACGCATCTGGAGGTGCAGGCGACCCTTGCGCGGCTCTCCACGGCAGGCACCACCGACCGTATCGACGCAGTCGCGATCGGCTCGCCACACCTTTCCCTGAAGGAGATGGGTGAGCTGGAAAACCTGCTCGCGGACCGCACGCTCTCTCGCCCGCTTTACGCCAATACCGGTCGCCACGTGCTCCAACCTCTGGAAGCGCAGGGGCGCCGCAAGCGCCTGGAAGCCGCCGGCGTCATCTTCGTCGTCGATACCTGCGTGGTGGTGACGCCGATCCTGCCCGAGATCGAAGGCGCGGTGCTGATGACGAACTCCGGCAAGTTCGCGCAATATGCACCGGGCAATACCGGCTACGCCGTGACCTACGGCTCGCTCTCCGAATGCGTCGAGAGCGCCGTCGCCGGTCGCCTCGTCAGGGAGCCCCGGACATGGTCTTGAAGGGCGAAATCCTGATCCCCGGCGGCGACGTGAAGGGCGAGTGCCTGGCGCTCAGCGCAGCAATCAGCTTCTGGGGCGGCGTCGATCCGCGCACGGGCATGATCATCGATGCGCGCCATCCCGAGCGAGACCGCAACATCGCTGGCACTGTGCTCGCCCTGCCCGGCACGATCGGTTCGTCCTCTGCCTCGGCCGTGCTGCTCGAACTCGTCCATGCCGGGAACGCGCCCGCGGCGATCCTGATGGATGCGCCCGATGCGATCCTGCTGCTCGGCCTCGTCGTCGCGCGTGAGATGGGTTGGCCGACGCCGCCGGCTCTGCGGCTGCCCGCATCGCAGCAAGCGGCGCTTGCAGGTAAGACGCTTCTGATCAGCAGCGACGGCAACATCGCGGTACAATAGGCCAGGGAGAGACAGGACGATGCCGATCGAGACCATCCGGGGCGAGCCCTTCAATATCCGCTTMGACGGGCCTGAGGACGCACCTGTCCTGATGCTCTCGAACTCACTCGGCACCGATCTGCACATGTGGGATCCGCAGATTCCCGAATGGACCAAGCAGTTCCGCGTCCTGCGCTACGACTCGCGCGGCCATGGCAAATCGACGGCGCCAGACCGGCCCTATTCGCTGGCCGAACTCGCCGGCGACGCGATCGGCATCACGGACCATTTCGGCCTGGACAAGGTGCACTGGTGCGGCGTGTCCATGGGCGGAATGGTCGGGCAATGGCTCGCAACCCATGCCCCCAGGCGGCTCCACCGCGTGGTGCTGGCCAACACCTCCGCCCGGATGGGACCGCCCGATCTCTGGAACGGCCGCATCCGCAATGTCCGCGCCAATGGCATGGGGCCGCTGGTGCAGTCGACGCTGGAACGCTGGTTCAGCCCGGGTTTCCGCGAGCGCGACGGAAAGACCGTGGAGGCCGTGAGTGCGATGCTCACGACCACGCCACCGCTCGGCTATGCGGGCTGCTGCGCCGCGATCCGCGACATGGATCAGCGCGAGGCGATCTCGGCAATCGTCCTGCCCGTGCTGGTGATTGTCGGCGCGCTCGACCCGGCCACACCGCMCGCCGTCGGCCAGCAGATCGCCGATTCCATCCACGGTGCAGAGCTTGTCACGCTCGATGCCGCCCATCTCTCCAATCTCGAGCAGCCCGAGGCCTTCGGCCGGGCTGTTCTCGACTTCCTGAACGCCTGAGGAGGCCGCCATGGACGACGCCACCCGCTATGCCAATGGCATGAAGACCCGCCGCGCCGTGCTTGGTGAGGCCTATGTCGACAAGGCCAGTGCCGGTGTCACCGAGTTCAACCGCGACTGGCAGGAGTTCATCACCCGAACCGCCTGGAACGACATCTGGAACCGGCCGGGGCTGATCAAGCGTGAGCGCTCGCTCATCGTGCTTTCGATTGCAGCCGCGCTCGGCTCCTGGGGCGAGTTCCGAATCCATGTCCGTGGCGCATTGAACAACGGATTGACGCGCGACGAGATCAAGGAAGTGCTGATGCAGACAGCGATCTATGCCGGCGTGCCAGCCGCCAATCACGCCTTCAAGGAAGCGGCCATCGTCTTCGCCGAGGTCGCCGAGGAAGCCGGAGAGGTCTGACGGCCCTTCAGACCTCGGAGAAGCCGCGCCGCCGGTAGACCAGCCCGCTGCCCTGGCCCCGGCCGCCGATCGCCACGACCTCTCCGATCAGGATGCGGTGGGTCGCGACACGGTGCACCTCGATCAGCCTGCAGTCGAAGGCGACAAGCGAGCCGACGAGTGCCGGCGCTCCGGTCACGAGCGTCGTCCACTCGGCCGTCGCGAAACGGGCCTCGCCTTCGATGCCCCGACGCCGCGCAAAGATCTCGGCGAGATCCCCGTCATCGCCCGCCAGCGTGTTGATGCAGAAAGTCCCGCTCGCCTCGATCGCGGCGAGCGTGCGGCTGATGCCGTCGACACAGACCAGCATGGTCGGCGGCGCGTCGGACACCGAGGCGACCGAGGTCGCAGTCAGGCCCGCGCGGCCCGTCGTGCCCCGCGTGGTGACGATATGCACGGCGCTCGTGACCTGCGCCATTGCCTGACGGAAGGCCGGCGCATCAGGAATGGCCGTTACATGGGGCACGGCCTGGAACGTCTTGGTCATCAGCCCGATCT
>NZ_JBFTLD010000230.1:0-11170 GCF_056396265.1 Allobosea sp. 05T422_2
CAGCCAGATCTTTGACCGGCAGCGGCTGAAGTCTGATCCGGGGATGATCCCTGGTCGTCTCCGTGATGAGGGCGCCAACGAGACGCTGCGCGTCGGTGCCAAGCGCTCCCGTCGTCACCCGCACGGTCGCGTGGGGTGACCAGAAATGGATCGTGGCGGCAATAGCGGCAACGACGAGAAAACCCGCTGTCCATGCTGCAAATCGCACAACCCTGGTCCTCAATCATCCGCCGACCTGGCCGAGACCGGCCACCGACGAAGCTGCTGCGGGAAACGTGCAGCCTCTCGGACGGCAAGACACAACGGGAAGGCAAGACTCTACTTAGAGGTTGGGACGCCTGCACCGTTCGCGCCTTCCGGTGATGATGAGGCAGCCGCACGCTGCCGTCCACCTTCAGACGGCTCATCAAGGTGCCCATTCCTCGCGGTGCAGCGTGTTCTGGCGCGCGAACAGGACATGCGCAGCAAAGAGAGTGCGGCCTGACACGGAGGACGAGCACGGCCTTCCGGCAGCGCGCCCTACCCGCATAGGCGAGCCGGAATGCGACAATCAAAGGCAGTGAAGCAACGCTGCTGGTCAGGTTCATCAGTCGCCCAAGGTAGAGGCCCCTCTCTGCGCTCCGGAGCAACGGACCCCTCCCMTTGGACGCAACTGAGCCCTTGCGATCATTGTAGGATGGGCTGCGGGTGGCGATCAGGCCGGGCATCAGAAGCGCCATCGTGAAGATCGGCTATCGCAGGAAACGCGGCAAAGCCGCCATACGCGAGACTATGGTGCAACGGCCACCTTGCGGGATACGCTGGATGTGCCGGGTCGAATCGCTAGCCTGGCTGCAATCGTCGGCGCAGTACTTGGCGCCTCTTCGGAGCCCCTAGGTCAATGACCATCACAGAGGAACTCGTGTCGCCGAAGACATCGCTCCAGAAAAACCCATTCGCCATCTTGGGCGCGACGACGAGAGACAACCGAAGCCGCCTTATCGAACTGGCCGATGAAGTTGCTCTGGTAGCCGATGGCGACGAGGGCCAGAAGGCCCAATCCACCCTGTTGAACATCCGGACGCGGCTAGCTGCGGAAATGGGGTGGCTTCCGGGCGTCGCTCCGCGAAAGGCCACTGCCGCCGTCGAGGGTCTCTCGAGCATGACGGGGCTAGAAGCGACGGTGGAATTGCCTCCTCTTGCCCGCGCCAACCTGTTGTCGGCATCTGCGCAGGCAAAGCCCGAGGCGAGGACGCCACAGGAAGCCGCCGCGATCTTCTATCGTCTCGCCTTGGCGGTGGAGGACGTCGACCTGGCTGGCGTATTGCGGGATATCAACGAGGATCGCTCGGTCGCCGGGTTCCCTCCCGTCCGCGACGAGGGGGCCATCCTGGAGGAATTCGAGGCCCGAAAGCGGGATTACCGAAAGGCCATCAACGACGTTCTGGATCGGCTCCCGAGTCGGACCCTCGTGAAGGTCATGGACATGGTGGTTCAGAAGGGCACGAAGGACGGCAGCGAGCACGCCCCGGCCTTCATTCAGGAGATTGTCGCGTCCTACGAGTTTGGACTGCGGGGGTTCATCGAAGCCGAGTCCTCAACCGTCGAGAGGCTCGTGACACGTGGCAATGMCGTGGCAGTCCATGGGGAAGCCCACGTCATCCCCGTGATCGACGAGATCAAGAAGGTCGCCGCGAACTTCAACGAGATCGTCGGGCCAGCCCAGCTCGTGGCGAGGGCGAACGGGATCGACCACCTGGCGACCCACAACCTGGCCATCGCGATCCGCGAACTCGCGATCGCACTGCACAATAAGTACGGCTTCGTCGACACGCCCGCCCGCATCGCCGCCTTCCTGAACGATCATTTCGGACTTCTGGACACGGTCACCGACCGAGTAACGCAGGACCTCGCCTATCTCAAAGAGGCCGAGGAAGAAAAGAAGCAGTCGGAAGCCGACCGTGCCGAGTTCGAACGCTGGCTCATCTATAGCGCCGGAATTGGAGCCCTGTTCAAGGACAAGGTCAGTATCTCGTCCACGGGCGTCTCCTGGCAGAACAATCACATCACCCTCGAAGCAGTGACGCGCCTGCGATGGGGTGGTGCCAGCGGACTCCCGGCCGGCACGGCCTATACGATCATGCTGGGCGATGGTCGATCGGCCTTCACGATCAACACGCGCAAAGCCGATATCTACGCGAACCTCGTCGATCGCATATGGCGGACCGTCGGCCTCCGACTGCTACTTGAAACGGCCAGGAGGCTGCAGTCTGGGGAGGCACTGCGCTTCGGTGAGGCCATCGTGCGCGATGACAGCGTCACATTGATACGTCACAAAATACTCGGCTCGAATGAGCCCGTCGCGCTCGACTGGCATCAAGTCAACATCTGGACCGAGGACGGGCATTTCGTCCTGGGCTCGCGAGCCGACAAGAAGGTCTATGTCCGCCTTTCCTACCAGAGCGACGATAACGTACCTGTCTTGGAACATCTTATCCGCACCTTCTTCAAGACAGGCACGGACAGGATTTCCGAGATCTTCAACTGATCAGCGCCAGGCAAGCATCTGCTCAGCGGCTTCAGATCGTAGTGCGGCGCGCATCGCTTCAACGTCCGACTTGGCAATTGTCATATCGGACGCGCGATGGCGATAGCGTGTACAACGAGAATTATAGTCATTGATCCGCAAGTTCAAATTCCGAATATGCACCTCGCGCTTTAGGTCAGAAATCGCTTCAATATGATCAAGCCTGATCACCTCCGCAAGGCAATACCTTATCTCTGCGACTGAGAACGTCAAACCCTGACCGACAGACGGGATCTTCATCGACTCTGAACTACGGAGCGGCGTTGCTCGTGGAAGGGCCGACGTTGTCGAACCACCCGTATAGGGAGGCACATAGCTCGATGACTGCGGTCTTGCACTTAGGTATGCCAGGACACAGATGCCGGCTATGACGAGCGCCCACGTCTTCCGGCTTCCGGTCCAGAATCCAGGACCAGTCGAACGACGCCCCTGATGAGAGCGGGCCTCGGGATCAGAGGGGCGCGCGCTGGAAGCTGGCGGCAACGCGATCGTCGGCGCGGCGGAGATCGTGGAGGCAAGCGCCGTCAATCCCGCGAACCCTCGAGGCACCTTTTCGTCGATGTCACTCACCGCCCCCTCCTAGACAAAGCCGACGCGTGGCTTGGGCGCCCCGCTTTGCGGGAGCGCATCAACGGCCTTCGAGAAGGATGCATCGTCGATGGTGCTCATACGGGCGCGAGCCGCAAGTCGCGCAGCTTCACGGACGACGAAGGCGGTGTCAGAGAGAGGCCGCCCGGCGAGGCGCATTGCATAGGTTTCGAGAATCACGCCATCCGCCAGCGGCACGCCGTCCAGAAGAGCCCGCAACAAATCGAGCATCTCGGTCTGATCAGCGTGGTCGACCTTCACGACATGGTCGAAGCGTCCTCGACGGAGGATCGCCGGATCGATCATGTCGACGCGGTTGGTCATCCCGACAATCAGCACGCCCGCCTTGATCGCTTCCGGGATCGCTCTCAGGAATTCGGCGATCTCTTCTACCCTATGTTGCCCGCCGCCCGCGTCGCGCTCGGACAGGAAGGCATCCATTTCGTCGATGACCACCAGGGATGGAGCCGCGGCAATCGCGGCCTCGAACAACTGCCCCACCTTCCGGCTGGTCTCGTGGATGTATGGGCTGGCCACGCTGCTCGCATCCACGGCGAAATGGGGCCAGCCAAGATGGGCGATCAGTCGCTCGACAGCCACGGTCTTCCCGCAACCTGGCGGGCCCTCCAGGACGATCGCGCCGGGGTTGCCGATGCCGAGCGCAGTGTAATGCGACCGATTTTGGACGATGTCGACGACGTGGTCGTTGAAGAAATCCTCGAGCGCCGTCCTTCCCGGCAGGCGGAGGCGGCCATCGCTCGCCTTCGCAGCCGCGGTTCGGGCGAATTCAGCGGCTTCAGCCTCCGCACGCGGGATCAACATGGCGCCGGTGGGCTCCAATCCTGCTGCGCGGATCACATCGGCGAGTTGATCGACCGACATCCAAGAGAGCAGGTTTTGCACATTGGACATGGGATCGACCGAGACGCGCAAGCCGCCGGTCAGCCACGAACCCAGAACGAGCGCGTCGCCCGCGAGGGCATCTTCGGCATGGGTCGGGAGTATCCGCGACAGCTTCTCCACATAGAGCGCGCGCTCCAACGAGCCATCGCGGTAGCGAGCGCGCGTCTGCCGCATAGCGGCGGCAAAGGACAGTGCCTCCACCTTGTCCCGCGGCGAAGCACATCGATCCAGCGGCGCGAGCGCGAACGATCGCTCGCTCAGGATCGCGCCCATCCGATTCTCGCCGAACGTGACCTTCAACACCTCGGCCTCGTCGAGCAGCCGATCCTGAAACCACCTGTGAAGCAGCGTGCCGCGTATCAGCAGCACAAGACCGCCGCCATCCGCCTTGACGATCTGCCAGCCCGGCCCGGAATGCATCACGCGGCCAGCGCCTACGCCGCGCGCGATTTGGAAACCGATCGGAAGCCAGGGATCCGTGGACATGTCAGGCGGTCACKATATTGGTCATCGCGATCAGATCGTCGGCCTCCGCGGAAACGATCCGGATGCCACCGAGGCCGTGAAACGCCGCCCGTAATCCCTCGATATCGCCTGCCGCAATGGCGCGCTCCCCCTCGGCAACGAGATGCTCGAACATCTTCGGATCGGTGAAGAGATGGGGCGCGGAGGCGTAGTCCTTGAAGCGGTCCACGATGAACCAGTCCTGGCGGCGAAGGATCGTGCCGATCTTGCGGCGGAGTTCCTGGAGATTGGCCTCGAACCCATGGCCGGGCGTACCGATCAGACGCTCCGTGGCTGCCTGCAAGGCCTCGAAGGAGCTGACCTCCGCCGGCTTTGCCAAGGCCCTCATGTCGTGGAAGAACGCAACGACCTGATCCAACTCCATGCGGCGAATGACGCGGAAATTCGCCTTTCGAGCGGAGGCCAGCAGGCTCTTCGCCCTCTGGACGTTGTCGGAGGCCTGCTTGGCGACTTCGGGATCGCTCTCCTGTTCACTGATCGAAGCCGCCAGCTCCAGCCTCTCGCGCGCTTCGGAGAGCGCCGGGTCGTCGACCTTGGCAGAGACCTCCGCAAGCTGTTCGGCCGCTTGCGACGCCTCGTCCAGGATGCGCCTCGCGGCACTGCTGTAGTCGATCATTCCGGAAGCGCGGGAATAGAAGTTCTTGTCGCTCTGGAACGACCCACCGATCGCCGGAATCTCGACTTTCAGGTCGATGTTCCCTCCATCGCCGATCTCGTAGGTGAGGATGAGCGGCGCCCCCGCAGGGATGACGCCATCGACGAAGTCATTGCCGGTAATCTCGAACAGGCCGATGAACGTATTGTCCGAGACGGGATGATCGATATCCCCCTCCCAGAGCTTGAATTTCAATGACCCGGAGGCTCCCGCGCGAAGTGCCTCAGCAGCCTTGAATGGCTGGACACCACGAGCCGGCAGCTGGTMTCCGGCCTTCACCAGGTAATGAAGCCTGGCGATGTCGCCAACGGTATCCAGGACCTCGACGCCGATCGAGTGGGAGGCAGGGATGGCGTCGATGGTAGCGGCCGTCTGCGTGATGACGATGCGATCCTGCGCCAAGGAGAGTGGCCCTCCGGCAGGATCAAAGACGAACATCTTGAAAGTATTCTCGCCCCGCTTCGAAAGGGGCACCTCGATGACAGTGCCGTTCTTGATCTCGGCGCGGCCCGAAGACCACCCGGTGTCGAGACTGTCGACCTGAAAGKACGAGCCCGGGGCCGCGGGTGATCCGAGCTTCAGCGCGATCTTCGCTTTCTGATCCGGAGTTCGTGCGGCGTAATTCACCGTCAGGTCCAGTGTCGACCCGACGCTMACGCTCCCCCTGGAACTCTTGCGGCCCCGGCTATGCGCGCTCCAGTCGATGGCCTCGGCGAAGATGGCGGCGCCAGTGGCAACCRCCGTCATCGGATTCACGTCCGTTGACGGCGCGATGCCAAGCTCGAACGCGACGCGCTCGCGCAGCGGCTTGTATTGGGTCGGACCGCCGACGAAGACGATACGTTCGATGTCGTGTGGAGTGAGACCTGCGTGCTCGATCGTGTCACGCGCCGCCTGGACGGATTCCTTGACCTTGCCCTCGATCAGCCCACCCAGCTGATCCCGGGTGATGTTGACGTCGAGATAGATCTCGGTACCCGCCAGGTCCTTGCATCCGCATTCCGTCTCTTGTGCCCCGATCACCGCATTGTCCCGGCTGGAAAGCTCGATCTTCGCCTTCTCCACCGCCCGCTCCGCGACACGACGCAGCAGCTTGTATTCGGGCAGGGACGAGAACCCCTCGGGCAACGCAAAGGTCTGCTGAAGCCAGGGCATGACGAGGTTGTCGACGATCATGCGATCGAAATCCCGTCCTCCGCACATCTGGATGCCGCCCTGGCCGAGAAGGCTCACGCGGCCGCCAATGCTCTGGGCGATGGCGATGTCCAGGGTTCCCCCGCCAAGGTCGTAGATCAGGAAGATCCCATCGCCCTGGCGACTGCGCATGACGCTCATCACCGCCGCAAACGGGCTCCTGCATCAGGGCCACCTTGCCGAGCCCCGCCGCGCGCGCAGCCTCGATCGTGGCGTCCTTCTGCATCTGGTTGAACGCCGCCGGCACGGTGATCACGGTGGCCACGGTCTCGTCGTTGCGGATCTGCTCCGGCAGATAGCCAAACAGCGTGCGAAGGATCTCGGAAGAGCATTCCTCGGGTGTCATGGTAATGCCCACGGAGGGCAAGCGGATTGGCGTCGAGGTACCTATGTGCCGCTTGAACAGCATGGCAGTGCTGTCCGGATTTCGCGGTGCGTTCTCGTAGGCCCGCTGCCCGATATAGCGGTTGCCGCGCCGGTCGATCGCGATCGCCGACGGCGTCACGTCGTTCTGCTCGGGGCTCTTGTAGAGCTGGACGGTCTCCCCGTCATAGGAGCAGATTGCGCTGTTGGTGGTGCCCAGATCAATGCCGACGTAGTGGCTCATCTTCCAACCTTCTTGAGCATGACCGTGCCCATGCGCAGCAGGCCGGCAGAATTCATCACGATCGGATCGATCGTTTCCGCGACGACCAAGGTGTCGTCTGGTCCAAAATCGGCAATATTGAGGGGCGTGGCGGCGGTCCCGGTGTCGAATTGCTGGCCTTCGAGGTTCACCAGGCGCATTCCCGATGCTCCCAGGCAGCTTTCGACCTTTCCGAGGAAATATCGATGCTGGTTCGTGAACCGTGTCGCTTCCAGTGGGTCCAGCTTGGACAACGCTCGCCMGAAGAGCTTCTGGAAACGCCAACTTTCAAGTGCGAGCTCAAGAAGCGCGTCCTCGGCCCTGTTGGCCGCCTGATCGGGATCCATCGACATTTCCGTAGGGTAAGACGGCTCTTGGCATGACCGGCGCAGCCGGAAATAGCCACACGCTAGAATTGTATGAGATTCGTATTCGACTGCAATGGCTTGCTCACGCTCTTCCCCTTCGCAAACCGATGAGGCGCACTTGCTCGGCGCATGGGCCGCATGGCGAGATTGGCCTTCCCCGAGCACGGACAGAGTCGGAAGGCTGAATACCTGCAAGCGGCTGCATTTCAGCAGCGTCAGGCCTCGCCCTGATCCGTGCGCCCCGTGCGAGAACGCCAGCACCGGCAAAAATGACGGTGACTCGTGCGAGGAACTTGCCTCTAGCAGTCAGACGGCGTCGTGGCGCGGAGCATCACATCGGACTCGATGATGATCCGTTGCTGCGCGTTGCGGCCGGCGAACCCGGTCGAGTTGGAGGCGATGCGACTCGCCCAGGAGCCAGCTCTGACGATCGAGCATCTCCAGATTGGCGGGGCACAGACGAGCTGCACGCTGCCGCTCGACATGCCCCTGCCTTCGGCCGCGCTCGTCGCCCTGGTGCGGCGCGATGGCGAGGTGCCTCAGGCGCCGACAGGGCTGAAGGCGCCGTTTCGGCGGCCTCAACGGCCGCAGCAACACGGTGCTGTTCTGGGAGCCGGCGGCGCATGGCGGCGCGCAGCTCTTCGACGTGCTCTGGAGCGCGACGGAAAACGGGCCGTGGCAGGTCATCAACCCGGTCGGGTTGCTGTCGAGCGTTTACCTGCATGCGACCCAATCAGAGGGGCATTATCGCGTCGGGGCGCGGGACCTGTTCGGCCGGACCAGCCAGGAGTCGACGACGATCAAGGCCTGAGCCGATCCCTCACCTGGGAAGGAAGAGCTTCGATCCCTGCGGCGTGCCAAACCGGCCGTTGCGCCGGAACGCCGACTGACACCGACCGCGACACGACGCGCGGTCGGCGTCAGCAGCGCCAGGATCGCGTGCGCGATGTGGTCGAGGCAGCGAGGCAAAGGGGCGCCAAGGCGGTTCCCTTGCACCTGGATGTCGGGCGCAGCGACAGCTTCGCGGCGTTCCGGGATGAGGCAACGGCAATGCTGCAGCGCGAATGGAACGCAGGCTCCTTCGACTACCTCGTCAACAATGCGGGCTTCGGACAGATGGCCCTGTTCGAGGACACCAGCGAGGAGCTCTTCGACTCCTTCATGCGGGTGCTGTTCAAGGGACCCTATTTTCTGACCCAGGCTCTGCTTCCAGTGCTTGCTGACGGCGGTGCCATCGTCAATGTGACGAGCAATTCGACCCTGCAGAGCGGCATGGAGCCGGGCTATTCCGCCTATGCATCGATGAAGGGCGGCCTGACCGTACTCACCCGCTACATGGCCAAGGAGTTCGGCCGCCGCGGCATCCGCGTGAACGCCGTTGCGCCGGGCGCCACCAGGACCCGGATCGGCGACGATGCGTTCGATCGCTATCCGGAGATCATTCAGTCCATCGTCGAGAAGACGGGGTTGGGGCGTCTCGGAGAGGCCAGCGATGTGGGCGCCGTGATCGCAGCCGTGCTCTCGGACGAATTCCGCTGGGTAACCGGACAGTCCATCGAAGCATCCGGCGGCGCCAGGTTGTCCTTCGCCTGCTAGGCGAAACCGCAGCGCCTCCTGAGGTCGAGCCACGATCGGCCCCTGGCAATCTCACACGGGCCGGCCATCGGGGCACGCGCTGGCGGCTCGGGACGCGCCCTCGCGTCGCTCATGCCCGGGACGCGGGCGTCGAGGTCGCCCGTCTTCGGAATGGTGCAACCGCGCATCGGTCGGGCAGGCCGTCCCTGGATGCCCTGTTGATGTTGGGGCAGGCGTGGTCGGATGGTATTCAACAACATGCAGGGCTGTCGCCATCCTGTCATGTGCGGCTGCAACTAGCTCACCCCATCCAAGGGATCACGGATTATCGGAGGTTGGGGATGCAACTGAGAACGCTTTGGCATGCGGTAGCAATTGGCAGCGCCTTCGCTGCGGCCCCTGTCGCCGCGCAGACGATCTATCCCATCAACCGTGCCGAAATCCTCGAGGGCTCGCGCTTCGACTTCAAGGTCGAGTTCCCGAACGCGCCGACCTCGGCCGATGTCGCGGTCACGATCAACKGCAAGCCGGCCGCCGAAATCTTCGGCAAGGCCACGACCTTCATGCAGAACGAGGAAGGCCAGAAGCATTCGGCGCTGTGGCTGCGTGGCGCGACGCTTCCGGCGGGCAATTATACCGTCGAGGCGAAGCAGGGAACCAACAAGGCGACGGTCAAATGGGAGGTCTTCGCCACCACCCAGCCGCGCCGCGCCAAGAACGTCATCCTCTTCATCGGTGACGGCATGTCGGTCGCCAACCGCACCGCGGCCCGCATTCTCTCCAAGGGCTGGGACGAAGGTCGCTACAATGGCGAGCTCGCCATGGACGACATGTCCAACATGGCGCTGATCTCGACCTCGGGCACGGACTCGATCGTGACCGACAGCGCCAATGCCGCCCATGCCTACACCACCGGCCATAAATCCTGCGTCAACGCACTCGGCGTCTACTGCGCCAAGAACGCCCTGACGCTCGACCATCCCAAGGTCGAGACCATCGCCGAGGTGATCAAGCGTCGCGGCAAGATGGCGATCGGCGTCGTCACCAACTCGGAAATCGAGGACGCGACCCCGGCTTCGATGGTGGCCCACACCCGCCGCCGCTCGGATTTCAACGACATCGTCAAGATGTTCCACGATGTGCAGCCCGACGTGATCATGGGCGGCGGCTCCCCGAACTTCCTGTCCAAGGCGACCCACGGTTCGAAGCGGACCGATGAGCTCGACTTCATCGCCAAGTTCAAGGAGGCGGGCTACACGCTCGCGACCACCAAGACGGAAATGAACGCGGCTGTCGCGGCCGGCTCGAAAAAGCTGCTCGGCCTCTACAACACCGGTAACATCGACGGCGCGTTCGATCTGCGGCTGACCAAGAAGGGCACGGTTTCGAAGTTCCCCGACCAGCCGGACGTGGTAGAGCAAACCAAGGCTGCGCTCGACATGCTCAAGGGCAACGAGGACGGTTTCTTCCTGATGGTCGAGTCGGCCCGCATCGACAAGTACAGCCATTCGCTCGACTGGGAGCGTTCGGTGTTCGATACGATCATGCTCGACAACGCGGTGAAGGTGGCGAAGGACTTCGCCGGCGACCGCAACGACACCCTGATCATCGTGGTGCCCGATCACGCCCATCCGATCTCGATCATCGGCACCTATGACGACGACCGTCCGGGCCAGCTCCTGCGCGACAAGCTCGGCGTCTACGCCGACTCCGTGCCGCCGAACTACGGCCCGCTCGACGTGGACGGCTACCCCACCAAGGTCGACACCTCGCGCCGCCTCGCAGTGGTCTATGGCAGCTATCCCGACACCTGCGACACCGGCCGCCCGGACATGACCGGCGAACGCGTGCCGGCGGTCAAGGGCCCGGATGGCAAGACCAATATCGCGAACGAGAAGGACTGCACCGGCCCGCTGGCCGCGCGCCGGACAGGCAACCTGCCCTTCGACGCCAATAGCGGCGTCCACTCCGCCGACGACGTGATCCTGACTGCGATGGGCCCGGGCGCCGAGAAGTTCCGCGGCCATAAGCCCAACACCTATGTCTTCCGCGTCATGGCGGAAGCACTGGCGCTGGGCGGCAAGTAAGTAAGGCGGCAAGTAGGCCGGCCATCCGCCGACAGGGACGAGCGATGCAACGGCAACGCCATGAGATGCTGACCACCCGCCGCG
>NZ_JBFTLD010000231.1:0-11164 GCF_056396265.1 Allobosea sp. 05T422_2
CTTCATCACGGTGCTCGGCTTCAACCTTCTGGCGGACGGCCTGACCGATGCCTTCAACCCACGGGCGAAGCGCTGAGATGTCGAGCCTCGCCACCCCAAAGCCAGTCGCCGCCATTTCGATCGACGATAGCAGCGTGCTGACGCCGCCTGTCCATGACCTCGTCCGCGTCGAGAACCTGCGGATTCAGTTTCCACCCTGGAATGCGCCCGTTCGCATCATTGAGGATGTCAGCTTTCAGGTCCGCGCCGGCGAGACGATGGGCATCGTCGGAGAATCCGGCAGCGGCAAGACCCTGTCGAGTCTCGCGATTCTGAACCTTCTGCCGCCTCCCGCACGGATCACCGGCGGCCGCATCATGTTCGATGGCGAGAACCTCGCCGCGAAGTCGCAGGGCGAGATGCAGAAACTGCGCGGGCGCAGGCTCGCCATGGTCTTCCAAAACCCCGGCTATTCCCTGAACCCGCTGATGACGGTCGGCGCGCAGCTCGGCGAGATCCTGAAGGTTCACGAGAAGATGCCGCGCAGCGTTGCTCTGCAGCGGGTGGAGGAGTTGTTTCGCCTCGTCGGCATCACCGACCCCGGCTCGCGCCTGTCGCAGTATCCGCATGAGATGAGCGGCGGCATGAAGCAGCGTGTCTGCATCGCCCGTGCTCTGCTCTGCAACCCGGCGCTCGTGCTCGCGGATGAGCCGACGACGGCGCTCGACGTCACGATCCAGGCCCAGATCCTCGATCTCTTCGAAGACCTGAAGGCGCGGTTCGGCATGTCGATGATCTTCGTCACGCACGACATGGGCGTCGTGGCTCGCATCGCCGATCGGATCACCGTCATGTATGCGGGCCAGGTCTGCGAGACGGGCGACAAGCACGCCATCTTCGCACGGCCCTCGCACCCCTACACGCAGGCCCTTCTGGCAAGCACGCCGCGCATCGACCGGCGCTACGCAGTCGATGGTGAGGGGCGTCGCGAGCGCTTGCCCACGGTCGGGCGCGCCGTCGCGCCCGGACAATCACTCGGTGGCGGTTGCCGCTTCGCCGGGCGCTGTCCCGAAGCCGCGCCGGAATGCTCCCGGCTGGTGCCCCAGGCCGCAGCGATCGAGCCAGGCCGTGTCGTTCATTGCCTGAAGCGCGGCAGCGCCGGAGTGGCCAGCCATGATTGAGCCGACCCCGAATGTCCGCCCACGCAGCGTGCCACAGCCCCTGCTGACCGTTGACGGGCTGGTGAAGAGCTACCCGTTGCGCCGCCGCGGGCTCTTCCGCCAGAAGGTCACCGGGGAAATCCGCGCGGTCAACGACATCAGCTTCAGCGTGGCGGCCGGGGAGACGCTGAGCATCGTCGGCGAAAGCGGCTGCGGCAAGACGACGGCGGCCCGCGCGATCCTGCACCTCGTCGAACCGACTGCCGGTGCGATCCGCCTCGGCGACACGGATATCCGGGCGACGTTCACTCAGGATCGGCGGCCGGACGTGCTCGCGCTGCGCCGTCAGATGCAATACGTCTTCCAGGATCCCTATCTTTCACTCAATCCGCGCTGGAGCGTCAGGCAGATCCTGACCGAGCCGCTGCGCGTCCATGGTMATGCCCCGAAGGAGGACTGGGACGCGACGGTGGAAGGTCTGCTGGAGCGGGTCGGGCTGCCGCCGGACTATGCCGATCGCTATCCCCACGAATTCTCCGGCGGGCAGCGCCAGCGCATTGGGATCGCGCGCGCTCTGGCGGTCGAGCCGCGACTGCTGATCTGCGACGAGCCCGTCTCCTCGCTCGACGTCTCGGTGCGGGCGCAGGTCCTGAATCTGCTGGCGGACCTGCAGGAAGACCTGGGACTCTCCTATCTCTACATCTCGCACGACCTGAGTTCCGTGCGCTTTCTGAGCAACCGCATTGCGGTGATGTATCTCGGCAATCTCGTCGAGATCGGTGAGGTCGACGAGATTTTCGCACGGCCGCGCCATCACTACACCGCTGCCCTGATCTCGGCGATTCCCGTGCCTGATCCCTCAAACCAGGCACAGCGCCAGGCGATCCAGGGCGAAGTCCCCAGTGTTGTCCGGCGACCGTCCGGCTGTGTCTTTCACACCCGCTGCCCCGCCGCACTGCCTGTCTGTTCCCAACAGATTCCGCCGCTGTCCGCACCGGACGGCACCCACGCCTTCGCTTGCCACAACCCGCGCTGAGAGCGGGGAGAGACCATAGGAAACGCCATGATGAATGTTATCGTCGTCGGAGCCGGAATTGTCGGCAGCTCCATCGCCTACCGCGTCGCCCAGGGCGGTGCGAAGGTCACGGTCCTCGAAGCCTCTCGCGTCRGCGCCGGAACATCCGGAGTGAGCTTCGCCTGGACGAATGCGAACAACAAGACGCCGCGCCCCTATCACGACCTGAACGTCGCAGGCATGCGCGCGCATGCCGCGTTGAAGGATGAGTTCGGCTCGACACCCTGGTTCCATCAGAGCGGTAGCCTGGAGTGGCGCGTCGATCCGGCGGAGATCGCCGCTCAGGCGAAGAAGGTCGAGCGGCTGCGCGAGTGGGGCTATGCGGCGGAGTTTATCGACAAGAAGCGGCTGCAGGCGCTTGAGCCGGAGCTGGCAATCGGCGCAGTTTCGGACAAGGCTCAGATCGTATTCTGCCCTGAAGAAGGGTGGGTGGACCCTGTCCAGTACGCCGGAGCCATGCTGCGCGCTGCCCGTCAGCGCTATGGAGCGGCGCTGAAGACCGGCGTGAAGGTGACCGGGGTAGAGACCCGCAATGGTCGTGTCGTCGGCGCTCGGGATGATACGGGCGCTGTCCACGCAGCCGACCTCGTCATCAACTGCACCGGGCGCTGGTCCAACGATACGGTGAGCGAGACGGCGCCGAATGTCCCGCTCGCTCCGACCGTGGGCTTCCTCGTCTTCACGCCTCCGGTCGGTGTCGATCTGCGCCGGCCCTTCCATGCGCCCGACGTCGATGTCCGTCCGGACGGGGCAGGCCGCATGATGATCCGCAAGGACTCGCTCGACGACCGTTTCGCCGAATTGGAAAGCCGTCTGCCGGATTGCGAGGAGGCGAAGATCGCGCTCGCAAGCGCAACCGAGCTTCTGCCCGGCTTGGCAGGCGTCGAGGCCGAAGCGGTGCGCACGACCGTCAGACCGATCCCCGCCGATGGGCTCTCCACCGTCGGACCGGCCCGCGGCGTCGACGGCTACTACGTCGTCGTGACCCACAGCGGCGTGACGCTGTCTCCCTTCCTCGGCCAGGCCGTCGCCGACGAGGTCCTGCGGGGCAGGGAGCGTCCGGAACTGGCGCAGTTTCGTCCTTCGCGCTTCCAGGCCTGAGTGCCGGACGCTCTCGGCCTGTTCATTTCGCACCACCAAGAAACAAGGGGAAAATCGATGTCCAGGAAATCGACGCGACGCGATGTGCTGAAATGGTCCGGAGCCGGAGCGGCCGCGCTCGCGGCCGGTGGGATACCGGAGGGGGCGCTGGCCAAGCCGCCCTTCTTCAAGCTCTACCTGATGATCTTCAACAACCTCCAGTCGCGCATGATCTGGACGGACCTGATCGGAAAGCAGTTCGCCCGCCTCGGCATCGATATCGTGTCGAGCTACCAGCCGCCTTCGGTCGTGATCGCGCGGCGCGCCAATGACAGCGGCAAGACGCATGTCGATGGCGGCTGGGACATGTATTCCGAGCGGATTTACTACAGTGGGCTGGTGCCGCTGCCCGAGACGCTCTTCCACAGCAAGAATTTTCCGCCGAACGGGCAGAATTACTATCGCATCGCCGACAAGCAGATCGACGAGGCGATCGAGAAATACTCGCGCTCCGTCACGCCGGCCGACCGCAAGGCGGCGATCACCGCCTTCATGAAGCGCTGGTACGAGATCGAGCCGCTCCATGTCGTCTTCTATCCGGAAGAGGTGATCATCACGAATCCGAAGCTGAAGGGCATGGAATCGACGACCTACAACCCGGTCTTCTATCCGCGCCCCGAGAACTGGACGATCGAGGGCGCCACTGGCGACGTCACGGCCACTTTCGCGTCCTGGCAGCCGCCGAGCCAGCTCATCCCGATGTATGGCAGCGGCTACAACGAGGCCAATATCTTCGGCCCCGTCTACAACGCGCTGTTCGAATACGACAGCTGGGCGAACAAGAAGCTCGTCCCGGCGCTGGCGGAGTCAGTGAAGACCTCCGACGACGGCAGGACCTGGGTATTCACCCTTCGCAAGGGCGTGAAATGGCATAGCGGCGAGGAGTTCACTGCCGAAGATGTCAAGTTCACCTGGGATACGGTGATCGACAAGACCTATGCCAGCRTCTTCCAGTCGCCCCTCGAGACCGTCCTGGGCAGCAAGGATGCCTACAAGGTAAGCGGCACCCACGAGATCACCGTGACCTTGCGGGAGCCGAACGTGATGTTTCGCGATTTCGTCCTGCCCGTCATCGCGATCATGCCGAAACACGCCTATCAGGGCCTCAAGCCCGAGGAGCTGCGTGGCCATGTCATCAGCACCTGGCTCGGCACCTTCCCGGTCAAGACCTCCGACGGCAAGACCTTCRAGGCCAAAGGCGGTATCGGCACGGGGCCCTGGATTCCGCAGGGTTTCGATCCGGCCCGCAAGGCTTACAAATACATCAAGAACGATAGCTACTGGAAGAAGACCGAAGGCAATGTGAAAACMTTCTACGTGGTCAATATCCAGGGCGCYGACGCTGTTCTGAGCGCGATCAAGGCCGGCTCCATCGATGCGCATGATCCGATGTACGACGTCGGCGGGCTGCTCGAGACGATCGATCCGTCATGGGGCACCGTCAATCGCTTCGATTCCTATAAGTGGATGCAGACCTGCTTGAACATGAACCACCCGGTCTTCGGAACGGGCGTGGAAACCCCGCTCGGCAAGCAGGATCCCAGCCGTGCGGCGGAAGCTGCGGCCTATGTCCGCAAGGCCATGAGCCACATGATCCCGCGCGAGCAGATCATCAAGAACGTTGTTGCCGGTTTCGGCAAGCCCGGCACGGTGCCAATTCCCTTCACCTCCGAAGATTATGACCACGATCTGCTCAAGCCGATCGCCTACGACATGAACCTGGCCAAGCAATATATGGAAAAGGCCGGCTACAAATACTGAATTCAATGCCGTCGTCAGCGCCGGGCTCGTCGGCCCGGCGCTCCAGAAGCCTCTAGTACTCCCAAGGAAACAAACGATGCGTGTCGCAATACTCGGTGCGGGCTCGATAGCCTATGGCAATGCTGCGCTGCTCGCCTCCCTCGGCCATGAGCCTGTGCTGTGGTCGCCCTCAGGCAAAACCGGGCAAAGCATCGTCGCGGGCAAGCCACTAGCGGCGACTGGCTCGCTCGACGGTTCGTTCAAGGTCACGATGGCGACCAACGCGGGTGATGCGATCGCCGGCGCTGACGCCGTCCTGCTGGCCTTGCCGGCCAATGGCCATCGCATGGCGATGGATGCCGCCGCTCCCCACCTTGCCAGCGGTCAGATTGTCATCATCAGCTCGCACACCTCGTTCAGCGGCCTCTATATCGCCAAAAAGATCGCGGAGCGCGGGCTCGATATCCCTGTCGTTGTCTGGGGAACCACTGTGACGGCAGGGCGCCGCACCGGGGACGCGAGCGTGAACGTCTCGACGATCCGTTCCAAGGTCGATATCGCGACCATCCCTGCCTCGGCTGGCGCACGCGGGCTGCAAGTCTGTCAGGAACTGTTCGGCGACCGCTTCGTCGAGCGCTCCGACGCACTGGCGATTTCTCTCTCCAACCTCAATCCGCAAAACCATCTCGGCATCGCACTATGCAATTTCACGCGCATGGAGCACGGCGAAACCTGGGGCCAGAACGAAAACAATACCGACTCTGTCGGCCGCCTGCTCGAAGCGCTCGATGCTGAACGCCTCGCGATCGCCGAGGCGGCCGGCTACAAGGTGCGCACCATTCGAKAGCACTATAACCTCTCCTTCCATGTCGAGCCCGGACCGGTCGGCGAGATGGCCCGCCAGCTTGCCGCACGCGGCAATGGCGGCAACGGCCCCGACAGCATCGACACGCGCTATGTGCTGGAGGATGCGCCCTTCGGCCTGCATCCGACCGTGCTGCTCGGCAAATTGACCGATCGGCCCGCCACGCTGCACCAGGCTGGCATCGACGTCTTCTCGGCACTTTATGGCCGCGATTTCGCGAGCGAGAACGACCTGCTCGACGATATCGGGCTCGAGACCATGTCGCTGGCCGAACTCAAGACGCTGGTTCGTGACGGCTGGTCCGCGTCGCAGGCGAAGTAGTTCCGGCGCCATCCCAATCGCCCCTTATTCGATCGGAAATACGGTTATGCCTGAGATCATCGTTGTCGGTGCCGGCGTCCTGGGGACGTCGGTGGCCTATCGTCTTGCGCTCGCGGGCGCGAAGGTCACCGTGCTGGAGGCCACGCGCGTCGGCGGTGGCACCTCCGGCATCAGCTTCGCCTGGACGAATTCCAGCAATAAGGCGCCGCGCCCCTATCACGATCTGAATGTCGCGGGCATGCGGGCGCATGCGGCGCTGAAGGACGAGTTCGGTGCGACGCCGTGGTGGCATGCCGGCGGCCGTGTCGAATGGCGCGACGAGGAGGGGCGAGACGAACACCGCGCCAAGGTGGCTCGCCTCCAGGAATGGGATTATGGCGTCGAATGGATCGATCGCCAGCAGCTGCTTGAACTCGAGCCCGATATCGATCCTGCCGCGGTGGGCGATGCCCCGGTCGCCTGGTATCCGGAGGACGGATGGCTCGATCCTGTCGTCTACTCCCATGCGATGATGACCGCTGCACGCCGCAAGGGCGCGCAGTTGCATACCCAAACGAAGGTTACCGGGCTGCTTGTGCAGGGCGGCAAGGTCAAGGGTGTGCACACCGAGGCGGGGGACACCCTGATGGCCGATCTCGTGGTCAACTGCACCGGGCGCTGGTCGAACGACACGATTGCCGGAACGGCCCCGAATGTGCCGCTGGCGCCGACTGTCGGCTTTCTGGTCTTCACGCCCCCGGTTCCCGCATCGATCCAGCGTGTCGTGGCCACACCTGTTTGCGATTTTAGGCCGGATGGCGCCGGCAGGCTTATGGTGCACTGGGGGCCGGCCGATGCCTTGGTTACCCCCGAAATCACGAACCGTCCTGGCCTCGACCAGGCGGCGGATCTCGTCGCGCGCCTGACACGGATCCTGCCCGGAATCGCGCCGGTGAAACCGGAAGCGAGCCGCGTCACCCAGCGTCCGATTCCCAAGGACGGCCTCTCCGCCATGGGCCCCGTACCGAACCTCGAAGGCTACTATGTGATGGTCACCCATAGCGGCGCGACGCTTTCGCCTGCGCTCGGGGCGATGGCGGCAGACGAGATAATGAGCGGCAAACCGCGCCCCGAACTCGCCCAGTTCCGGCCGGCCCGGTTCTTTCGCTAGTGGATGGAATCTAACGCTTGGTGCCCACGCCTGACGGCAGCGATGATTTTGTCGGGGTCAGCGGTCCAGGAGAAGGGCTTGGGATCGGCGTTGGTCTCGGCCAGGAAGCGATTGATGGCGGCCTGGAGGTCGACGATCGAGCGGAAGACGCCGCGCTTCAGCCGTCGTCGGGTGAGCTTGGCGAAGAAGCCCTCGACCGCATTGAGCCAGGAGCATGAGGTCGGCGTGAAGTGGAAGACGAACCTTTCGTGCCGGTTGAGCCATGCGCGGACCTTCGGGTGCTTATGGGCGGCGTAGTTGTCGAGGATCACGTGGACGCTCTTGCCGGCCGGCACCTCGGCCTCGATGGCGTTGAGGAAGCGGATGAACTCCTGGTGGCGATGGCGCTGCATGTTGCGGCCGATGACGGTGCCGTCGAGGACGTTCAACGCGGCGAACAGGGTCGTGGTGCCGTGGCGCTTGTAGTCGTGGGTCATGGTGCCGAGCCGGCCCTTCTTCAGCGGCAGGCCCGGCTGCGTGCGGTCGAGCGCCTGGATCTGGCTCTTCTCGTCGACGGACAGCACGATGGCGTGGGCTGGCGGATCGACGTAGAGGCCGACCACGTCGCGCAGCTTCGGCACGAAGTTCGGATCGTTGGACAACTTGAACTGCCGACAGCGATGCGGCTGCAGCCCGTGCGCCTTCCAGATGCGCCGCACCGCGCTGGCGCTGATGCCGGCCGCCTTGGCCATCATATCCGCCGTCCAGTGCGTCGCCTCGACCGGCGGGTCGGTCAGCGTCAGAGCCACCACGCGCTCCGCCACCGCGGGTCCGAGCGGCTTGACCCGGGAGGGCCGGGTCTTATCGCGCAAGAGCCCACCCGTTCCTGCCAACGCCAGACGCAGGTCTTCGATTTGCCGGTCCGGCGCATGATCTCGTTGGTGCCGATGCCGTCCGCGCTCAGCAGCACGATCAGCGCCCGCCACGCATGCTTCTGGGCGGCGTTGCGGTCCTTGGCCACCGCCTCAAGGCGGTGGCGATCAGACGGCGTGATGGTGATCGAAACCCCGGTGCGCATGCGCCAGACTCGCATACGCGCCGACCGAGGGGAATCCCAAGCAGGACTCTTCCGTCAGGCAGAGACCACTAGGTTCGGACCGATCGCAAAATTGACGCGATCAAAACCCGTCGCTAACCGAGCCAAGTGACCAGTTCCTGACGCAACGTGTGGTAGGAACGACACCCATTGAGTATCGTGCTCCCTTAGAGGAGAGACCCTCCCCATCTCGACCCGCCAGAATGGCGGGTTCTTTTTGAGCGGTGCGATCAAACCCAAGGGGAGGGGAGAGGCCATCATTCCAGCATTGGGAATCGAAATCGATTTTCTTCGAAATCCCAAGAAGGATGACAACGATGGCATACGGCCTCTCGCTCTCGATCGTCGCCCGGAATAACGGCAAGCGCCGCATCCGCTCCATGGCGCTGACCAATGAGTGCACCGATCAGCGCCACGCCGTCTACGACGCGCTGAGCGCCAAACACCCCGAAGTGCGCAACCTTCTCAACCTGGTCGAGCATGACGGCGAAGGTGGCGGTGTCGAGATTCCGTTCGAGTGCTTCACGAACCTCGACCTCGCAGACGCGATCCAAATGGCGAACGGCGTCCAGGTCAGCCAGAGCACCTTCCTTCATCTGACCGAGGCGCTGGCCGACATCAAGTCGATCGAGAACAGCGCCGTGACTGAGCGGATGCTCTTCCTCGAGATCTGCTGACGCATCCCATCCAGCACCATCCCAACACCTCACGGAATTGGAGCGAGAATGATTTCGCGCATCGGGATAGCAGCGCTCGGCCTTATGGCGCATGGGCTCGCAGCCGCACCGCCAACAGCAGCAGCCGAGCGTGTCGCTGCGGTTGCCCCAGACGACGGATCAACCCGGGCGTCGAAACGCCGCCTCGCCAAGGCCGAAGCCAAGGCGAAGCAAAAGGGGCCCACTAAGCAGGCAATGCTTCCATACGGGATCCCCGAAACATCCCGGGCCATGCGCCGCAGCCTCGGCATCACACAAAACCGGCGATAGCCGCAGCAATCCAGCCGCGCGCTTCGCACAAGCCCATCCTTCCGTTTTTCAGCAAGTCCATATCGGAGAACCCCAGATGCAGAGCGTCCAGAAGATCGTTTCAGCCCACATCAGTTGACGGAACCAAGCGAATCAAATTGCCGTATTGCTCTGAAAATCGTGATTAAGTGGACGGGCAGATGAGGCGTGCAGTTCTTGGTTTAGGCATGGCCGCTGTGCTCCTAATTCCGGCACAAGCTAGCGAACGTGACCCATTTTCTCGTGGAACGCCGTGGAAGAACCATCCGATACTGAGCTTTGCCGGGACACCGCTTTCAATTCACAATTCAGAAGGCGATGCCAAGCCCGCCGGTAAGGTACGAGACTGGCTGAGTTCGTATGATAGATCAAAGAATGACTGCCACGTCACGGATACCGTTCCGGGCAAGCAAATGTGGATTGTTTGCGTCAGGCGCGGTCTTTATGGATCGCCACCCCATAAGCTTGTCTTTGTCTATCAGGCGAGCGTAATTGGCGCTGGCTACGTTTTGATCAATTTTGCAACGACAGATGGAACTCCGTTACTCGGACGGGACCTCCTCGACCATTTCCGGGACGAGATTGGAGAGTAAACGCTGACGTCCGTTCTGGAGCAGCCCAATGCGAGGTCGATCAATCCGATCTCGCACTTCGATCAACATCGAAATTTGGGCGAACCCAAGAGGGTTGAAACCCCAGAAAATGGACGTTCGCCATGATAGGCCAGACCGCGTTCGACCCGAAAGCCTTCGGCAAGCCCAATCCGGCCTGGACCAAAAAGCGGACCAAGGTCGACAGAGACCTCGAGCGTCTGGCGGATCACATCTGCACCAGGACGCCGCCCCACAGCTATCGAACCGAAATAGACCTCTACGAGATGATCGTGCGCCGCAATCAGTACGCCATCGCGAACTGGGACCACGGATATAAGGTCCTCACCGAGCGCGTGCACAAACGCCTCATCGAGCGGGACGGCAGCCTCTGGGCTACCAGCAAATAGGGAAGGGCGGCTCGCCTCACGGCAKCCGCCCTTTTTCATGCGCGATCTGCGAAACCCCTTAGAGTTCGATATCCGCGTAATCGACGTCGGTGCGATCCCGAAGGTTCGCAATCATGACCTCCGTGTCGATCGAAGCGAAGTCGACCAACTCCTTCATGCTCGGAATCACATACTCCGCATCGACCTCCTCCAAGAGCATATTCCCGTTGCCGATCTCGTCATGAAGACGCTCCGGAAACGTCCAATCCGGAAAGCCATAAATCGACCGGCACGACGGCACCTTTGAGGGATTATGCCCCGACCATTCCGCGATATCCAATCGCGAGAAACCCTCGAACCAGCGCATGRCATCGACAATCTCACGATAAACATTATGCGCTCCGTACCGAATGGTATCGAGCTCGAGGAAATCGAAGTTCGCCACGCGAACCATCGCCGTGTCGAGGTCAATCTTTCCCCGCGCAAACCGATCATGGGTTTGCTCGACAAAATCCAGACGTCGCTCGATCGACGGCCAGACAAGAACGCGCATCCGCTCGCGATCGATCACGGGGTCGACATGAATCTTCAACGACGCGTAGAACCTCTTGGCGCCCTTGTGATCCCGCAGATACCGATCAAAATCCTTCGCGGGAAAATCAACGCCGTTGAAGAT
>NZ_JBFTLD010000232.1:0-14416 GCF_056396265.1 Allobosea sp. 05T422_2
GCTTCAGCCAGTATCGGCAGATTTGCGTGAAGTCATCGGGTAAATTTTGAGCGCTTTGCTTGTAATTTTTCAGACACGATCGTCATCGAATTCAGAAACTTAGCCACAGAACCTCGACAGGAACATCGAATCGGGCGAAATATGACGCGGTGGCGCCAAGCAGCGCCTGACGTCTGTATTCACGGTCCCTGGCGGAGGGTGTGGATGGCGACGACGACTGCGATGGCCTCCTGCCGCGAGGCGGCAGCATCTTTTCCTTTTGATACCGCGTCTCGGGACGCAAAGCGGCATTGCGGCATGGCTGCGGGCCTTCACGGCCTTCTCCAGGCCCGAACCGATTCGACCACTGATCTGAGTCCTGCCGCGCCCGAAACCGGGCGCCATGAGGCGGCCGTCGAACGGCCGCGGTGACGGGAGGGGGCGATGGCGGCACGCAAAGCGAGGCTTTCCCAATCCTGGCCCTGGGGCGCGCGCCTGCTCCTCGGTAGCTGCGGGCTGCCCTTGCTCGGGGCTGGCGCGGCCCAGGCACAAGCCTGCCCGCCTGGGCCGGTCGCGGTGAACGGCACGAGTTGTGTCGTGCCATTGGGCTCGACGATCACGGTGATTTCGGCCGCGACGCCAGGACTGCGGGCGACAAATCCCGGTGGGCAGATCAGTGCAAACAGCGTGACGATCAATCTCGGACCGGGTGCGGCCCCGAGAAACTATATCGGCGCCGAAGCCGTCGATGGCGGCGTGATCAACTTCGATGGCAGCACCCTGGCGACCGTACAGGCCGCCACCGGCCAGCGCGGGCTCGTCTCATCCGGCGCGGGAAGCCATATCTCTGCGAACGGCGCGAACATAACGCTCGGCACCGGGGCGGTCGCGGTCACCGACAATCTCGCGATCCTTGCCAGCGGCGGCGGAACTGTCTTTGCGCTCGCCGCCAATGTTGCAACGCTTGGCGGAGGCAACGGCAGTTCCAACCACGCGGTGGTTGCCACAGGCACCGGCAGCCGGATCGACCTCGTCGGCGGCACCGTCAGCACGGCCTCCCGGGGCTCGTTCGGCGTGCTCGCGCAAGGCGGCGGCACGATAGTCCTGGCCGACACGACCCAGGTCACCACCAGCGGCGCTCAGATCGTTGCCGGAAACATCGGCAGTCATGCCCTGCTCTCCACCGGCGCGGGGAGCACGATCATCGGGACCGGTATTACGCTGTCCACGACCGGCGCATTTGCGAGCGCCGCCCGGGCCGAGATCGGCGGCTCGATTTCGCTCGCCGGCAGCACGCTCACCACGAGCGGCACCTCCAGCGCAGACACTGATCCCGCGTCAGCCATACGCGTACTCTCCGGAGGCTCGGCCCAGGTGGTGAACAGCACGATCACCACGACAGGCCAGCGCGGCACCGGCATCTCGGTCGAGGGCGCGGGATCGCAGGCCACCGTCTCCGGCACGACCGTCACGGCGGCAGGAACCCGCGCCAACGCGGTTTTCCTCTTCACCGGCGGCACCGGCAGTTTCAGCAACAGTTCGCTGAGTTCCGCCGGCCCGAACGCCGTGCTGGTCCAGGATGCCGGCTCTGCCATCACGCTGACCAACACGCAGATCCAGGGCACGGGCGGCGCCGCCGTGATCAGCTACGGGCTGCGGGTGATCAATGGCGCGACCGCGACCATGACCGGCGGCTCCTCCTCGACGAACGGACGCGACAGCCCCGGCATCACGGCGGCCGGGGGCGGCACGGTGACGGCAACCAATGTCGCCGTCCGGACCTCGGGCAACGACAATGCCATGGGTGTGATCGCCGATCTCAACGGCTCGATCACCCTGAATGGCGGCAGCGTCGAGACGACCGGCGGCGAGGTCAGGGCAGGCGCGCGCCCACACGGCCTCGTCGGCCGCAACCCGGGCGGCGTGCTGACCGCGACGGGGACCAGCGTGACGACATCGGGCTTCATTGCCATGGGCGTCGTCGCCGATGACGGCGGCACGGTGACGATTTCCAACAACAGGATCACCACCAGCGGCGTCAGCGGCATCGGCCTGTTCTCGGTCACCGAGCAGACCGGGGCGGAATTCGTCGCGAACCTGACCGCAAGCAACCTTGTCCTGGAGACCTCCGGCAACCTGGCACATGGCGTCACCGCGCAGTCGCGCAACGATATCTCCGCGCCGAAGGCGACCGCCACCGTGAACGATGCCGCGATCACCACCAGAGGCAACAACGCGGTCGGGCTGCGCGCCGTGCTCGGCGATTACGGCACGCGCCCGATCACCGGGCGTGGCGAAGCGGCGGTGATCGCCAACCGCACGACCGTGCTCACGGTCGGCGAAAGCTCGCATGGCACGCTCTCGCGCGACAATCCGACCTCGGTGACGATGAACCAGACCTCGGTGCTGGCGACGGGCGCGACCGCGCATGGCTCCGTCGCCGAAGCCGGCGGCCTGATCATCGGCAACCAGGCGAGTGTGACGGCGACGGGCGCGCAATCGGCGGCGCTCTTCGTCATCGGTGCGCCGGGAGCCGTCTCGAACGCGCAGTTCACCGACAGCACGCTGACGAATGTCAGCGGTCCGACGATCGGTGTTGCCGGCAACGGCAATGTCAGCCTGACCGGCTCGACCGCGGGTGGCAGCGGCGAGTGGCTGCGCGTCGGCAGCAGCCTCGCGTTCCCGCCGCTGACCCAGCTCCCTCCGCTCGGCGGCGTTCCCGACCTGCCGGATCCTGATCCCGACCTGCCGCTTCCCGGCGCCCTGCCCGGGTTGCCGCCGCCGACCGCGCTCCCGGTGGTGCCTGGCCTCGCCAACGTCACGGTGACGCGCTCGACCGTCACCGGCTCGGCCTTCACCGCGCCCGGCAGCGTCTCGAACGTGACCCTGGTCGACAGCACCTGGATCATGACCGGCAATTCGAACCTGACCAATCTCGTCAATGACCCGAGCCTGATCCAGTACACCCCGCCCGGCGGCGACCCGACCCTGCTTGCAAGCTACAAGACGCTGACGGTGGTGAACTATCTCGGCGAAGGCGGCCAGCTCGGCCTGAACACCTTCCTCGGCAATGACAGCGCCCCCTCCGACCGACTGATCATCGATGGCGGCCGCGCCACGGGCTCATCGCCGCTGCTGATCGCCAACACGACCGGCGCCGGCGACCTGACGCGCAGCAACGGCATCCTGGTCGTCGACGCGATCAATGGCGGCACGACCGCAACTGGCGCCTTCACGCTGGGGCGGCCCGTCGTCGCCGGCCCCTATGAATACCTGCTCTTCCGCAGCAGCGTCGATGCCTCGGGTCCCGACAACTGGTACCTGCGCTCGCATCTCAATCCGGGGATGCAGCTGATCTATGGCCGCACACTGATCGACAGCCTGCATGAGCGCGTCGGCGAATTGCGCCCGCTGGAGGCGCCTGCAGTGACCGAAGAGCGCACGATCTGGTGCAAGAACCCCGAGAAGAATTTCCGCTGCACGACCGTGGTGCAGTTGCCGGCGAGCGCCACGGCGCCCGGCCGCTCCTATGCCTCATCAGGCTGGGCCAGGATCATCGGCCAGCACAGCAACCATGATGGCGGGCCAGGCGGCATCTTTCGCAATGGCCCGAGTTACGATTACGACCTCTACGCCTTCCAGGCCGGGCTCGACCTCTATCGCAGCGTCAGCGCCGACGGCAGCAGAGACCATGCCGGCATCTATGGCGCGATCGGCCGGATCGAGGGCGACGTCACGCATTTCAACGGCATCAAAGCCGGGACCAATAGCAGCGACGCCTATTCGCTCGGCGCCTACTGGACGCATTTCGGGCCCTYGGGCTGGTATCTCGACGGCGTCCTCCAGGGCACCTGGTATGATGCCAAGGCCGATTCCAAACGCGGCTTCGTGCTCAACCGCGACACGTTCGGCTTCGCCGCCTCGCTCGAGGGCGGCTATCCCCTCCAGCTCGGCAACGGCTTCATCCTCGAACCGCAGGCGCAGCTGGTCTACCAGACGGTGGCAGGCGGCTCGGCTTTGGACACCGCGGCGCTGGTGCGCTTCTCCGATGCGGAGTCGCTGGCCGGGCGCATCGGCGCGCGTCTCGCGAAAAGCTGGACGCTTGAGGAGGCGACGCCCGGCGCCAGGCCGCGCCTGATGACCGCCTGGCTGAAAGCCAGCCTGTGGAACGAGTTTTTGGGCAATCCCAAAACCTCGTTCTCCTCGGCGACCGGCTTCATTCCCTTCCGCTCCGACCTCGGCGGCGCCTGGGCCGAGCTGAAGGCCGGCATCGACGCGCAGCTCACCCGCAACACCGCGCTCTACGCCACCGCCGGCTACTCGATCGGTTTCGACGGGCGCTCGCACGCCTATGACGGCCGGCTCGGGATCAAGGTGAGCTGGTAAAGGTTATCTCCGGGGCTTTGGCCGGAAAGGCCGACGGCAGAGCGAGCATCGTCGCCGGTCCGACCACGTCCCCTCTGTCCTGCGGATGATGGAAGGAGCCAAGCCATGGCCAAGATGAAGGCTGCCGTGTTCGTTGGGAAGAACCGGATCGTCCTCGAGGACAAGGCGATTCCCGATGTAGGGCCGACCGACGCGCTCGTCAGGATCACGACTACGACGATCTGCGGCACCGATATCCACATTCTGAAGGGCGAGTATCCGGTCGAGAAGGGCCTGATCGTCGGTCATGAACCGGTCGGCGTCATCGAGAAGCTCGGATCGGGCGTCGAGGGCTATTCCGAGGGGCAGCGCGTGATCGCCGGCGCCATCACCCCGAGCGGACACAGCTATGCATGCCTCTGCGGTTGCGGCTCGCAGGATGGGCCGGGAACGCGCCACGGCTTCAAGGCCGCGGGCGGCTGGAAATTCGGCAACACCATCGATGGCTGTCAGGCGGAATACCTGCTCGTCAGGGACGCCATCGCCAATCTCGCGCCTGTCCCCGACGAATTGACCGACGAGCAGGTCCTGATGTGCCCCGACATCATGTCGACGGGTTTCTCGGGGGCGGAGCGCGGCGGCGTCAGGATCGGCGATACCGTGGCCGTCTTCGCGCTCGGCCCGATCGGCCTGTGCGCTGTCGCCGGCGCCAGGCTGATGGGCGCGAGCACGATCATCGGCGTCGACACCGTTGCGGCCCGCTTAGCGGTCGCGCGAGCGCTCGGCGCCGATCACGTGGTCGACTTCAAGGTGGGCGACCCGGTCGAGCAGATCATGACACTGACGGACGGACGTGGCGTCGACGTCGCGATYGAGGCGCTCGGCACGCAGCAGACCTTCGAKGCCGCGATGCGCGTCCTGCGACCGGGCGGGACGCTGTCGAGCCTCGGCGTCTATTCCGGCGACCTCGCCATCCCGCTCGATGCCTTCGCGGCGGGCCTCGGCGATCTCAGCATCGTCTCGACGCTCTGCCCGGGCGGGAAGGAGCGGATGCGCCGCCTGATGAGCGTCGTCGCCTCGGGGCGTGTCGATCTCAAGCCGCTCGTGACCCATCGCTTCACGCTCGACGAGATCGAAACCGCCTACGAGCTCTTCGGCCACCAGCGCGACGGCGTGCTGAAGGTGGCGATCACGCCGTGAGCGCCGGCGCGGGGGCGTTGGCGCAGGTCCAGGGGCATACCCACACGGAGCTTGCGTGGCGGGAGGCCGATCCAATCCTCCTCCTCCGCACGAAACCGGGGGGCCCTCGCCCCGTAGCGGCCGTTGCCGGCGCTGCCTATGCTCGCGCCGGACACGCAGATCGCGCGAGGGATCGGGAACGCCGCATGACAGCGATCATCACGGACAATGCCGAGCAATACCGCGATAACCGCAAGCTTGCGGCGCGGGCCCGGCTCCACAGCCAGTACAGCATCTCCGAGACGGGCTGGTTTCCATGGGTGGCCGGGCAATTGCCGCTGCGCCCCGGCGACCATGTCCTCGATATCGGCTGCGGCCCGGGCTGGTTCTGGGCCGGTGCGGTGGACGCGCTGCCGCAACCGATCAACCTGACGCTCGCCGATCTGTCGCCCGGCATGGTCCAAGAGGCGGTCGGGCGCTGCCAGGCCCTGTCGCTCGGATCGGTCCGCGGCGAGGCAGCCGACGCGACAGCGCTGCCCTTCGCGGACGCATCGTTCGATGCCGTCATCGCCATGCATATGCTCTATCATCTGCCCGACCCCGCCGCGGCCATCGCCGAGATGGAGCGTGTTCTGAAGCCCGGCGGCTGTCTCGCGGTCACGACCAACGATATCGGCAATCTGCGGGCGCTCTACGAACTCACCACGGTCTTCGGCAGCGACCCGGTCGATCCGTCCGGGGCAAGTTTCGGCTTTGAGACCGCCGAAGACTTGCTGCGCGCGCGCTTTKGCAATGTGAGCTTTGCCCGGCAGCCGGCGCAGCTGCGGATCACCGAGCCGGACGACGTCTTCCTGGCGCTCACCTCCTATCCACCGGGAGACAGGGCGACAGAGGCCGAGCTCGGCCGGTTTCGCGACGCGATCGAGGCCGCCTTCGCACGGGGGAACGGCGTGCTCGAAGCCGAGAAGCAGATCGGGCTGTTCGTCGCCCGGAAGGCGCAGGGATAGGCGAGCGTCTCTCGGCGGAGCGTAGTCTGCTTCGCCCCCTGCCCTTGCAGGCGCTGCCGGCGGACCTGGATTGACGCGCCAAAAGCAAAAATGCGCCCGCCGGCCCCATGACGGGACCGGCGGGCGAAATGAATGGGGCTGATGGCTGTTGCGCCTATCGCGGTGGCGGGCGCACGCCTTCGAGGATCTGGCGGATCACGCGGATATCGCCCTCGATCGTCGACAGGCGGTTATTCGCCGCCTGCTCCGCGCTCTCGCGCTTGGCGAGCTGCGCCTCGACGATGGCGATTCGCATGTCGTGGACATCGTCCTTGGCCCGCAACTGGCCATAGGACAGGCTGACTGTGACGATGACCGCGACCAGCGAGACGACCGTCATCCCGATCGAGAGGATGTTGCCGAGGCCGAGATCGAGACGGGGTTTCACGGCGTCCATCCGCATTGCCTTTCGCCATGCTCGTTATGCTTCACGACATCCGCCTTCTCGCGATCGCTCATCGCCGCCGCGGCCTGGGCAGAGGGGCGGAACGGGCGGGCGGTGTCGCAGAAATCACCGGCCATCCCGGCGCAGCCAGCGATGAAGGCGCTGATCGAGAGCAGCAGGGCCAAGACTGTCGATCTCATCGTCACGCTTCCCTTTGTCAGTGATGGCTTTTCGGCGAGCGCGCTCCTGCTCGGCCTGAAGGGTTGCTTTCCCCTCGCGCCGGCCCTTCGCGTAGGCTCCGACCAGGATTGCGAGCAGCGCGCCGAGCGCGGCGATGGCCCCGGCAAAGCGGCTCCAGAGTGCGGAAAGCACGCTCACGCCGCCGCCTCCTGTTGCGCGCGATGCCAGCGCCAGAGCAGGAAGGCGCCCCCGCACACGAAGGCGAGCGCAAGCACGAGCTGCGCCGGCCCGCTGGTGAAGGCCTGGAGCAGGCCAGAGAGCGGCGTMGCGACCTTGATGGCATTGTCTACAGTCACGACCGGGGGTTTTGCGGGGCGCGCCGCAACCGTATTGCTGGAGACATGCGAGCCGCGCGCCCACAGGCCGGCCTCGGCCGAGCGCCGGTTGATCAGGCCGTCCAGCCTTCGCCCGCCGGCATGGACCCATTTCATCAGCTCGCCCGGCACGGCCGCGACTTGGCCGGCATTCAGCGTCTTCAGCAGCGTCGAGCGGGCGAGCGCCCCCTCGCCGACATTGAAGGCAAACGAGACGAGCGCCGCGAACTGCCCCTCGTTCAGCGGCACCTTGACCAGGCTCGCGACGGCGCGCTCGAACCGGGCGAGATCCTTGATCAGAAGCTGTTCCGCTTCCTGCTGCGTGATCTTCAGGCCCGGCCGGACATGGGCCCCCGTCGAGCCGTAGCCGATCGTCAGGACGCCTGCCACGTCCCGATAGGCGGTCAGCCRGCATCCTTCCCAGCGCTTGATCAGCGCCAGGCCTTCATCGCTGATGCGACGCGTCATGTCTGTGCTCCGTGCATGAAAAAGCCGCCCGGTCAGGGGCGGCGCGGTCATCGCGGCGGCCTCCGCATCATGCGAAGACCTGCCCGAAGCTTTGGGAACGGCGGGGGGCTGCCCTGCGGTTCAGAAATGGAAAGGCCGCCGGCCAAACGCGGCCAGGCGAAGCCGCTTCATCCACTCGGTCGTTGCGGCAGGTTCCTCAAAGTGTTCAGCTGATCGCTCACGAGGGAGACGGAGCGATGCACGAAGATGACGCTGACGTCCTGGCAGACCTGAGCAGCAGCCAGATCCTGATCGTCACAACCCTGATCGACCTGTTGATCGACAAGGGGCTTGTTCAACGCGGCGAGGTCGTGGCCCGCTACGACCAGCTCCTGGCGAATAGCAAGGGCAACGCGGCCAGCATCTCGGTGCTGCAGCCCATCGTCAGCGTGCTGAGCTATCTCGCCCATGACGACACGCGAGGGCTCTCGAAACCGTCCCATTGAGCACGGCACGCGAACCGCGGCAGTTCTGGTCTCCCGGTTTCGATGTCATCCCCCATGGCGGCCGTCGCGCTGCACGCTATAAGTGCGTCCGGCTTTCCAGCGGGGACTAAGAGATGCAGATTGGTTTGGTTCTCTTTCCAAAATTGACGCAGCTCGACCTGACAGGCCCGGCCGAGGTGTTTTTCCGCATGCCCGGGGCCAAGGTTCATCTGCTTTGGAAAACCCTGGAGCCGGTTACATCGGACCGTGGCCTGTCGATTCTGCCGACGATGCGCTTTGACGATTGCGCCGCCCTCGATCTGATTTGCGTGCCCGGCGGCCCCGGCCAGATCGAGCTGATGAGCGACGAAGAGACGCTCGGCTTTCTCAGGCGGATCGCAGCCGGCTGTCAGCTGGTGACCTCCGTCTGCACCGGTTCGCTGGTGCTCGGCGCGGCCGGCCTGCTCGAGGGCTACAGGGCGACCTCGCACTGGTCCTCGATCGACCAGCTTGCCTTGCTCGGCGCGATCCCGGTCGCGGAGCGTGTCGTGAAGGACCGCAACCGCATCACGGGCGCGGGCGTCACGTCGGGAATCGATTTTGCGCTCACCGTCGTCGCCGATCTCCTGGGAGAGGACATCGCCCGGGAGATCCAGCTGCAGATGGAATATGACCCAAAACCTCCCTTCGACGGCGGATCGCCGCGTTCGGCCTCAGCCGCCCTGGTCGAGGCGACGCGCCAGAAGATCGCGCCCTTCATCGACCGGCGGCGGCTTGCGACCGAACTCGCCGCCGCCCGCCTGCGCGAGCGAGCAGAGGGTTCGGTCCGCTGAAAGCGGCCAAGGTGCCTTGGGTGGAGCCATGTAAGGCGGGGCAGTCAGCTCATGGGCCCGTATGGGCTTGCGTCGCTTGGCTTTCTCACAAAGCTCTGGAATGATCMGCTGAAGATCGCCTCGTTTGCCCGAGCCTCGCCATTGTCCGCCTGCATTCCAAACGAGATCGCAACGCCTGCCTTCTACGCATTTGTGGCAGTTGCTGCGTCAATCAACCTATTTTTCGCCGCCCGCATCCTCGGGAATGCGCGATCCCGATCGCAAGACAGCACTCACTTCAGGGGCTCGCTATTCCTCGCCCTGGTTGGCGTTCATCGCGTGCAGCGTCGTCGCTGGACCGGGCCGACGCCGTCCCCGCAAGATCAAGCCTTGCTTCGGCACACTCGCCTGAAGCTGTTGGGGCTTTCATTCGTCACCGGTATCGTCGGTGTCGCCCTGCTGTTCCTGTTGAGCAGCCAGACATGCTGGTTTCAAAGCCTGAGATCGGTTTGAATCCGAGCTTCGGCTCAACGCCGCCCCGAGGGGCGGCCGCTCGTCAGTTCACACCCCTCCCCGCCCTTCCCTTTGGTCGCAGCTTACGGCTCTATTCTGCCCGAGACATGCGGGTATTGGGCTGAGGACTGAGATGAGTGTGGATATACGCTATGCCGCCGAGAGCGATCTCGCCGGCTGTCACCGCTGCCTTGATGACGTCGCCCGCGAGGGGCGCTGGCTCTCGCGCCTGAGCGCGCCGCCGATCGAGCGCTACGCGGATTTCATCGCCGGCCTGCGCGAGGCCAACGCCCCGCGGGTCGTGGCAGTCGATCGCGAGGTTGTCGGCTGGTGCGACATTATCCCGGATGCCTCCCCCGTTCGCGCCCATGTCGGCAAACTAGGGATGGGGCTGCTCGCCAGCCATCGCGGCTTAGGCCTCGGCCGGCGCCTGCTCACGCTCGCGCTCGACCGGGCGCGTCAGCGCGGGCTCGAGCGCATCGAACTCTCGGTCCTCCACGACAACAAGGCGGCGCGCGCCCTCTATGAACGGCTCGGCTTCCAGATCGAAGGACGGCGCCGGCGCGACTGGAAGCGCGATGGTGTCTACCGCGACAGCATCCTGATGGCGCTGGATCTCGGGGCGCCCTAGTGGCCGCTCCCTTGTGTTCCGTTGACGCCGCCTCATGAACTGACATCGAACCAGGCCCCGGCAAGCAACAGGCCCGGACAAGCTCGGACMGATTCCGCCCTGCGCCGACGCCCGCCGCTCTCATCTGCGCCGCTCGCCGGGGCGTCGCCCCCCTCATTCATTCCGCCGTTGCGGCACGTTCCTCAAAATGTTCAGCTKGTCGCTCAATGAGGGAGACGGAGCGACGCACGACGATGACGCTGACGTCCTGGCAGACCTGAGCAGCAGCCAGTTCCTGATTGTCACAACCCTCCTCGACCTGTTGATCGACAAGGGCCTTGTTCAACGCGGCGAGCTCGTGGCCCGCTACGACCAGCTCCTGGCGAACACCAAGGGCAACGCCGCCAGCATCTCGGTGCTTCAGCCCATCGTCAGCGTCCTGAGCTATCTCGCCCATGACGACACGCGCGGGAACGCGAAGCCGTCCCATTAAGCCGGCTCGCGCGAGCCGCCCTGGTCTCCCGGTCGGGAGCTGCGCGGGTCATCGGCGCCGCATCCGCAGCAAAGGCCTGCCGAAGCGGTGGGAACGCGTTGGCGCCGCGGTTCAGAAATTGAAAGACCAGCTCGGGGGCGGCTGCGCCGGCGCGCCCGATCTGCTCGCGGGCAAGGAACAGGGTCCGGGCTGTCGCGGATTTCCGGGACTGTGCTTTTTCCGGTCCAGGGGCTGCTCGCGGCTTCCGCCCGGACCTCTCGCGCGGTAGAGCGCATGGCGGGTCAGTCGTCAGTGGAATGCAGCGTGCAGAACAGCTCAGCGTCTCCGGCCCAACCGGGTGAGYCGAACGAGGCGACCCGGACCGCCGTTTCCGGCACGCCGGGCGAAGTGTTGCGGACCTTCCTCAAGCTCGGCCTGACCTCCTTTGGAGGCCCAGTCGCCCATCTCGGCTATTTCCGGGATGAGCTGGTGGTGAGGCGCAAATGGATCGATGAAACCGGCTATGCCGATCTCGTCGCCCTGTGCCAGTTCCTGCCGGGTCCGGCCTCCAGCCAGGTCGGTTATGCGCTCGGTCTGCTACGGGGCGGGCCGTTGGGTGGGCTCGCGGCCTGGTGCGCATTCACGCTGCCCTCCGCCCTGCTGCTGGTGCTCTTCGCCCTTGGTGCGACAGTCTTCAGCGGTCCCATCGGCTCAGGGTTGATCCATGGCCTGAAGCTCGTCGCCGTGGCCGTGGTGGCCCAGGCAGTCTGGGGCATGGCGCGCTCCCTCGCTCCGGACAAGCCGAGGGCCGGCATTGCGCTCGGGGCCGTCCTGGTCGTGGTCTTCTTTCCGGGCTCGCTCGGCCAGATCGCGGCCATCCTCGCGGGCGGCCTGACGGGCGTGTGGCTGTGTCGGGACGCCGCGACGATCCAGCCCGGCCATCTGACCTTTTCGGTATCGCGGCCAGTCGGCTTCGTGGCCTTGGCGCTGTTCTTCGTGCTGCTCGCAGGCCTGCCATTGGCGGCGACGGCCACGGGAGCGCACGGGGTGGCGCTCCTCGATGCCTTCTACCGCTCCGGCGCGCTCGTGTTCGGCGGCGGCCATGTCGTCCTTCCGCTGCTGGAAGTCGCCGTGGTGCAGCCTGGCTGGATCAGCCCTGGCGCTTTCCTCGCCGGGTATGGTGCGGCGCAGGCCGTGCCGGGGCCGCTGTTTACCTTCGCCGCATATCTGGGTGCGGCCATGACGCCGTTGCCCAACGGGCTCGCCGGTGCCGCGATCTGCCTTGCGGCCATCTTCCTTCCCGGACTGCTGCTGGTGACGGGTGCGCTGCCATTCTGGAACGCCTTCCGCACCCGGCCGCTCGCGCAGGCGGCCATGCGCGGCACCAATGCCGCGGTCGTCGGCATCCTGGCATCTGCGCTCTACAGCCCGGTTTGGACGAGCGCGATCCTGGACGCGCGCGACTTCGCTGTCGCCCTTGTCGGTTTCGCCCTCCTCACGATCTGGAAGGCCCCGCCCTGGATCGTCGTCCTGATGACAGCTGCGAGCGGGATCGGCCTGGCGCTGCTTTGAGCATGCGCTTTCGGCATCCCGGCCCAAACCTGTTTTCCACCCGCCGAGACTTCCTCGCCCCGGGTGCCTTGTGTCCCCATCCAAGTCCCGCCCGGTTCGGCAGGGGCGCGGTCATCCCGGCCGCATCCGCATCATGCGCACGTCTGCCCGAAGGGCCTGGATCTCAGGGCTGGCCAGCAACCGGGATTGCTCCCTGCCCTTGGGATAGACCGATCGGAGTTCGGCCCTCTAAGATTGGCAACTCAGTGCTGCCGAGGGCTCACCGTGCACGTCCAAGCCTCCCAATGGCGGTCTTCGTTCATCCTCACCGCCCTGGCTTTTATTGGGCTGTTCCTCATACTCGTGGGGGGCGCGGCCATTGTAGTTCCGGAGATGGGGCCTGCGTGGCGGCGCCTGGCGGCTCCGTTCGGCGGCGTCCTGGCATTCGGAAGCCAGTCCGTGTCGCTGCTGCGGGATATTCCCCTCCTGACGGCAAGGCGGAAGCGGACGCCGGGCTCACGGAGAAGCATGGGCGTGCTCCTTGCCGCCAGTGCAGCGGTAAGCGCCCTGAATGTCGTGTTCGGTTGGCTCCTGCTCTAGGCGGGCTGCATCGAACAACACGATGCCTGCGCGAGCGATTTCGTCGGCTGCCATCGCTGTCCTGGTGAGAGGGCCCGGGAGGCAGCCACGGCAGTCAAGTCCTGTTCCGTGCTCTTAGCCATCGCCGGGCCTGATCGGGTCCGTTCACCGTCCGCCCATCACCGCTTGCCGTACTCCGTGAAGACGTAATCCCGGGCCTTCACGCCCGTGTGGCAGGAGAATCCGCACTTGGCGTCGTTCCCCTGCGGCGGCTGGTCAGTCAGGGTGCCCGGTGTGAACGTGTTGGCCGCAGCGTCATGGTTGAACACGGCCCATCCCCATCCGCCGCTATCTGAAAACCTCGTGCTGTCCTTCACCATGAAGTCGACGTCATGGAGGGTGCCCGGTACCGTCGTGTCCGGGAAGTACTGGTTCTTTGCCGGGTTCCAATGGATCTTCGCCATCTTGGCGCCATCGGGGAAAGCTTTGCCGTTCCCGGGAATGCCGGCCCGGTAGGCCTCGATCATCACGGGATTGGCGAGGATCACGGCGACCGCCTGTCGCACCATACCATGGCTGCCTTGATCCAGCTTGCCTTGACCCGGCTGCGCCTCGGCCGCCGCCCGCTGGACGGAGGCCCGGCTCGCGGCAGCGCGTGCCCGCGGCGGGTCCTTTCTCGGCTTATTCATGCGACGTTGGTCGGCTTCTGCAGCCTCGATTCCCCCTCTGTTCCGGTTGCCGAACGCAGGTTCGCGAAGCGTTCTCCCGCCACGGTTRCACAGGCAGGTCACGAGGAGACGCGCAGGTCGATTGAGGTCGCTTCAACTCCTGAGCCCCCGGCATGGCCCCGCTCGCAAGCCATCCCGGCCAGGGGCGCGCGGCAGCTGCGGCGGCCATCCCTTAAGCGATATTCTCAAGGCGCCATCGGGAACCCTCGCCCGCGTACTTCGTTGGCTGGGGAGTGCCGCCGGAGCAGGACATGCGCAAAGCGGATCGTCTTTGCAACCCGTCCTGTCCTCGGTCCCGACGCGCGATCGCCTGCAATCAGGATCAGCCGAACGGCCTGCCGAAGTCTATCCCCGAAGGAATGGAGGTTCAGACCATGATCGTATCGGATGTGATGACCAGGGGCGCCCAGATCGCCCGACCGGACGAGACCTTGCTGCAGGTCGCCCGACGCATGGCGGCCGAAGATATCGGTTTCATGCCTGTCGGCGACAACGACCATCTGGTCGGCATGATCACCGACCGCGACATCGTCATCCGCGCCGTCGCCGAGGGGCGCGGCCATGACACGCTTGTGCGCGAAATCATGACACACGACGTCAAATACTGTTTCGAAGACGAGAACATGGACGATGTCGCGCAGAACATGGGCGAACTCCAGGTGCGGCGCCTGCCGGTGGTCAACCGCGACAAGCGCCTCGTCGGCGTCGTCT
>NZ_JBFTLD010000233.1:0-11097 GCF_056396265.1 Allobosea sp. 05T422_2
GGCTGATCCCCTTCGCCATGCTGCTGCCGGCCTGGAGCTCGTCATGGCTGACGGTCAGCCGGGTCATTCCGTCATAATCGTCGATCTCGAAGGTGACCCGGCTATGGCTCGCCGGATCGGCGGCCTGCGCGGGGCTCGCCCAGGTGATGACGAGGCGTGACGGCGGCGAGACCTCGACGACCTTGCCGACCAGCTCGACGGTCCGCGCGTCATTGGCGCGGATATGCTGCCAGCCCGATCCGGCCTGCCAGTCGGAGACGTTCTCATGGCCCCAATAGCGCCGTGCGATCTCGGGTTTGGTGATGGCTTCGAAAACCTTCTCCGGCGTCGCGACAATATAGGTCACATAGACAAAGCTGGTCGTTTCCGTGGTCATTCTTCGTTTCCTTCGATGTCTTTCTTCAGGTCGTGGAGCAGGCTGAGCCTGTGACGTTCGAACTTGCGGACCCACCGTTCGTAGACCTCGTGGATCGGCACAGGATTGATGAAATGCAGCTTTTCCCGGCCGCGCCTGACCGTGCTCACCAGATTGGCCGCCTCCAGGATGCCGAGATGCTGCGTCGCGGATTGCCGGGCCATGTCCAGGTTCTCGCAGAGCTGGCCGAGCGTCTGCCCGTTCCTTTCAAAGAGCAGGTCCAGCAGCTTTCTGCGCGTCGGGTCCCCCAGCGCCTTGAACACGTCGTCAGCGTCCATCGTCCTCACTMATCTGCGAGGGCAATTTATGCAGGTAAATACCTGCATGTCAAATCGCGGCTTGGACCCACCGCAAACCCGACGGCCGATTGCGGCGCCGAGGCCGGGGAGCTACACCGTCCTCCAGCCTCCCTCACGGAAGCTCCTGGCGGCGGCATCGACCGTGCGCTCGATGCGCAAGCCGGTTTCGAAATCGATGAGATGAGCCGGCTCGCCGGCGATGGTCCGCATGAGCTCGCGGCACTCGATGATCTTGAGCTCGTTGAAGCCGAGTCCGTGACCGGGCGCAGGGATGAAGCGGTCATAGGGCTMGTGCACCGGCGCCGTCAGGATGCGGCGAAAGCCCTGCAGATCGCTGCGTCCCTCAGTGGTGTAGAGCTCGATCTCGTTCATCTTTTCCTGGTCGAAGCTGATCGTTCCCTTCGCCCCGAAGACCTGCACGAAAATCCGGCCCTTGCGGCCCCAGGCGCAGCGATTGAGCGCGACGAGCCCGGACGCGCCCGAAGCGAAGCGCAGCAAGAGGGTCGCGATGTCGTACGTCTCGACCGGCCGCGCGCCGCCCTCCTGCTGCGGACGCGTCGGATAGGGCCTGGCCATGTCGGCCATGACCTGCGCCACCTCGCCGACCAGCACCTTGAGCAGCGAGAAGGCGTGGACGCMGAAATCGTCGAGCGCGCCATGGCCCGATTGTGCCGCGCTCTTCCAGGAGAAAGGCGCTTCGGCATCGGCCATGAAATCCTCGTCCATCTCGATGCGGACATGGTTGACCGGCCCGATGGCGCCTTCGCCGATCAGTCGCGCCGCCAGCCGGATGGCCGGGTTCTGGATGTAGTTGTAGCCCAGTGCCGCGACCTTTCCGGCCGCCCGGGCGGCAGCCAGCATCGCTTGCGCATCGGCGAGGCTCGTTGCCATCGGCTTCTCGCACCAGACATGCTTGCCGGCCTCTAGCGCCGCAATCGCCATCTCGGCATGGACGGCGTTGGGCGCGGTGATCGAGACGATGTCGACCTCGGGATGGGTGACGAGCGCGCGCCAGTCGGCGGTGGACCCGGCGAAGCCGAGCTCGCGCGCCCGTCTTGCAGCCAGCGCATCGTCCACCTCGCACAGCATGGCGAGCCTTGGGCGGGCGACATCGCCGAAGACCGGAGCAACGGCATTCCAGGCCAAAGCGTGGCATTTGCCCATATAGCCGGTGCCGATGAGGCCGACGCCAAAAGCGCGCATGCAAGTTCTCCCGAGCTTGGGGGGGCTGGTCAGGGTGAAGGGATGGCTCAGACGGTGCCGCCGAGGGTTCGCAGTTCCTTTGCCGCCGGCCACCAGGGGCGCCCAGGCGTCAAGAGAGCAAACCTGACGCCATCGTTCAAGGTTCGGGGCGGCCAGAGCCGCTCCCGCAAGGCGTCGGAATGCGGTTCCTTCGGTAGGGCGTGCCTGCAGACGAAGCTGATCCTTGCGCAGACAGGACGCCTGCGAGCTGGAGGCGGYTCTGGCCGCCCCGAACCTTGAACGATGGCGTCAGGTTTGCTCTGTTGGCGCTTGGGCTAGCATTCGGACGCCACCAGCGCCGGCGCCGACCTGGGGTAGTGGACGTGATGACCCAGCACCGCATTTACACAATGAGCTTCGCCAAGGTCTATCCGCTTCTGGTCGCCAAGGCGGAGAGGAAGGGCCGCACGAAGGCGGAGGTCGACCAGATCATCCACTGGCTGACCGGCTACGGCCAGGAGGCACTCGCCTGTCAGCTGGCGAAGGACACGGACTACGAGACCTTCTTCGCCCAGGCGCCCGCGCTCAATCCTGCGCGAGCCGACATCAGGGGGAAGGTCTGCGGCGTCCGCGTCGAAGAGATCGCCGAGCCGGTGATGCGGGAGATCCGCTACCTGGACAAGCTCATCGATGAACTCGCCCAGGGGAGGGCGATCGATAAGATCCTGCACCGTCGGCCGGGATAGGTCTTGCGTTTGCGCTCGCGTCCAAGGCCGATCTGACCCCTTCGGGATATCGGATTGGCAGTGCTTCAAGCGGGAGATGCGAGGCTGGTTTCGCCGCAAACGACCGATAAGCGCCGTGAGAAGAGGCAATCTGCGGTCTACTCTTGACGAAACTCCGACACCTCGCGTCGAAATGGAGGACGCCTTTCCTTATCCCCCCTAGGGGGATATAGGCAAAAGATGTCTGAACCCCACATCCATGAAACCCATCCCGCGATCATCAAGCGGCTGAAGCGCGCTGGTGGTCACCTTGCCAAGGTCATCGAGATGATCGAGGCCGGACGCTCCTGCCTCGACATCGCGACGCAGCTCCAGGCCGTCGAGAGCGCCATCACGCAGGCAAAGCGGACGCTGGTGCAGGATCATCTCGATCACTGCCTCGACGAGGTCCTTGGCGACCTGCCGACCGAGCGTCGCCAGCCGATCGACGAATTCAAGCAGATCACGAAGTTCCTCTGAGGCTCACAATGCTCAAGGTCCTGTCCAATCGCGTCTACGGTCGCCTGTTTGCTGCGCAGATCATCGCGCTGGTCGGCACCGGTCTCCTCACGGTCGCGCTCGGCCTGCTCGCCTTCGCACTCGCCGGCGAGAGGGCCGGCGGCGTCCTCGGTACGGCGCTCGCGATCAAGATGATCGCCTATGTCACCGTCGCGCCCATTGTCGGTACGTTTGCGGCACAGCTGCCGCGCCGCGCCTTCCTGATCGCCATGGATCTGGTGCGCGCGGCCATCGCGCTCACGCTGCCCTTCATCACCGAGATCTGGCAGGTCTATCTGGCCGTGTTCCTGCTTCAGTCGGCCTCAGCCGCCTTCACGCCGACCTTCCAGGCTACGATTCCCGACGTGCTGCCGGACGAGGACGACTACACCAAAGCCCTCTCGCTCTCGCGCCTGGCCTATGACCTCGAGAGCATCGTCAGCCCGATGCTCGCGGCCGCCTTGCTCACGGTCATCAACTTTCACTGGCTTTTCGGTGGCACGGTCATCGGCTTCCTCGTCTCGGCAGCACTCGTCCTTTCCCTTACATTACCGGCCTCTCCAGCCAGGAAACGCGAGGGCGGGATCTACGACAGGACAACGCGAGGGATCAGGATCTATCTCGCGACGCCGAGGCTGCGCGGACTGCTCGCGCTCAACATGGCGGTGGCGATGGGGGGCGCCCTCGTCATCGTGAATACCGTGGTGATCGTGAAGGGGCGGCTCGGCCTTGACGACAACGCGGTTGCGCTCGCGCTGGCCTGTTTCGGCGGCGGGTCCATGCTGTCGGCGCTGACGCTGCCGCGTGTGCTGGAACGGGTCGCAGATCGAACGGTGATGCTGACGGCGGCGACCTTTCTGGCTGCCGTCCTTGGCGGCTTCGCTGCACTCCTCTGGGCCAGCGGCTGGGCACTCGCTCCGGCGGCGACGGGTACGGGCTGGGCCGCGCTCCTGGTCACCTGGGCGCTGCTCGGCATCGGTTGCTCCGCGACACAGACACCGTCAGGCCGGTTGCTGCGACGCTCAGCTCACGCCGAGGATCGTCCGGCGGTGTTCGCCGCGCAGTTCGCGCTCTCGCATGCCTGCTGGCTGGTGACCTATCCGCTGGCGGGCTGGCTCGGCGCGATAGTGCCACTGGCGACACTGGCAGGCCTGTTCGCGCTGGCGACGCTGGCGGCAGTGCTCTTCGCATCGCAGCTTTGGCCGGCTGGCAGTGCGGATGCCCTTGCGCATGACCATCGCGAGCTTCCACCGGGACATCCTCATCTTGCAGAGCATGGTCCGCGCCATTCCCATTCCATCATCATCGACGACCTGCACAGTCGGTGGCCCGCCGAGGCAAGATGAGGTGGTCAGGATGCAATGCCCCGGGTGCAGGCAAGAGCCATGACCGCGATGGCATGGATGGCTGGGACGGGTGATCGAGCGCCGGTCGTCGATCCGGCAATGACCTGCACGGGCTCCGTGGATGCGCGACGAGATCAGGCGGGCGGGCCGGCGCCAGATCGTGGAGGCAAGCTATTCCGCCACCATGTGGCATGTCAGGTCAGGGCATGCCGGGAGCGAAGCTCCCGGCCGCGCGGCCCTTCATGCTGCTTTGGCTCGCTCCTGCGCTGTCTTGACGGGCCCCTTGGCTGCAACGAGCGCCTCGTGGTCCAGTGCGGTCTGCGCGGCATAGGCCATCGCGAAACTGGTCAAGGCGTCGTCGAAGATCCCCGACGCMCCCATGTAACCGGCGATCGTCGCCGCATCGCCCGAGCGGACATGCGCGCGTGCAAGCGTGCGGCCGCAGAGTTCGGCATAGGCCGTCAGGGCCTGGCCCTCCACCACTTCGGCGATCGATCCGAGGCGGCGGTTCTTGAGTTGCCGAACGTAGAAATGCCGCCCGCTGGCGCTGTCATCCGCCCAGCCCAGGAAGACGTCGCTGGCCGCCTGCAGCATGCGCTGGCCTTCCACCACCCGCTGTCCCTGATGCGGTGGCCCCGGGTTCTTGCTCTTCGTCAGCCGGGCGAGGACCGAGGTCTGGGCTTCCTTGACCTGCAGGAACAACGGCTCGTCATCGGCCGTCATGAACAGGCCTACGACGCAGAACGTGCCGACGCTGCCGACGCCGACGACCTTGAAGGCGAGGTCCCGCAGGCCGTAGCGCGTCACCAGCACGCGGCGCTCGGGCGGCAGGGTCTCGCGATAGTGATGGAAGACCTTGTGGGCCTGCAGCGAGCGCGTGCTGTCGCGTTCCTCAGGCAGATGGTAGATCAGCGGCGGCCGGTCCTCGATGCCCCAGGAGCCGTCCGCCCCGGTATGCAGGCGGGGAAAGTTGCTGTCCTGCTGCGGATTGCGCGACGCCTTGGTGAGCAGGCCTTGCACATGCTTGCGCAGCGTCGGGTCGTCGATCCGCTCCAGTTCCTCTCCGAGTTCGGTGCGCGCATGCCAGGCCTCCAGCGGAGTGAGCTTGGCCAGCCTGCGCAGCCGGCGGCGATAGGCGCTCACCGTCGCTGCAACGGTGAGCCGGGCGGTCCTCCTGGAAAATCCGGCGTCGAGCGCTGCCACAGCGACACTGGCGGCCAGGCGCTTGAGATCGACGGCGAAGTCGATGCCCGGCAGCGTTTCGTCGAAATCGTTGATGTCGAACAGGACGTTCTCTTCCGGCGTGGTGAAGGCGCCGAAATTCATGAGATGACAGTCGCCGCAGGCCTGAACGGGCAGACCGGCCGATGGCAGGCCGGCCAGATCTTCCGCCATCACGGCCGCCGCACCGCGCAGAAAGGCGAACGGGCTCAGCATCATGCGCTCGTAGCGGATCGGCAGAAGCTCCGGAATGCGGCTGTCATCGGTCCCGGCGAGAATGGCGACAGCGTCGCTGCTGGAGCGGGGCGCCCAGTCGGCATGGCTCTCGCGCGGAACCTTGCCGCGCAGGGCCTTGCCGGCGGCGTAGCGCTCGGCACGGGACAGAAGCTGCGGCTTGGCCGGTTGATGTCGCGTCATCGGGGACCTCGATCTTGCCGTTTCGGCCCGCATGGACATGCTGTTCGTCGACGGACCTGTCCTTGGCGGCCGTATTCCGCGACCCGTCGCTTGCGCAGGACCCGTTTATACCAGCCTCCGGGGGCGATGCCCAAGCAAGAGGCCGTGACCCGGATGCTGTTCGTTTCCAAAGCCCGCAAGCATCTGTTCTCGTTGTCGCAGGTATTCGGAGAGACATTGCCAGACAATGCCCGAGAGGAGCATACTGTCTAATCTGGCCCAAAGGCACGATGTCGGGAGGGTTCGGAATGAACGGCTCCGGGGAACGTCGGGGCGGATGGAGCTGGTGGTACCTGCTCTTCATCGTCCAGTTCATCGCGGTACTCTGGCCGCCGTTCTACAACCGGCTCGACCCGGTCTGGGCAGGCATTCCGTTCTTCTATTGGTACCAGATGCTCTGGGTGCTGATCGGAGCCGCCTTCACCGCCACCGTCTACTTCGGGACCAAGGACTAGCTCGCCCGACCAGACCCTGTGCCTGACGACGACGAGCTCCGACAGGAGCGTGTCATGCATGACGTGAACTGGACCGCCACCACGGTGTTCGTGGCGTTGTTCGGCTTCATCACGTGGCTCGGCTTCGCCGCCGCCAACTGGCGCAAGGCAGATCTCGACCAGCTGCACGAATGGGGCCTCGGCGGCCGCAGATTCGGCACTTGGATCACCTGGTTCCYGGTCGGCGGCGACCTCTACACCGCCTATACCTTCATCGCCGTGCCGGCTCTCGCCTTCGGCGCCGGGGCGGTGGCGTTCTTCGCCGTGCCCTACACGATCGTGATCTACCCGATCCTGTTCCTGGTCTTTCCCAGGCTCTGGCATGTCTGCCACAGGCACGGCTACATCACCGCCGCCGATTTCGTCCGCGGCCGCTTCGGCAATCGCTGGCTGGCGCTCGCCGTGACCATCACGGGCATCCTCGCGACCATGCCCTATATCGCGCTGCAGCTCGTCGGCATCCAGGTGGTCATCGGCGCGCTCGGCATTTCCGGGACCGGCCTTGCCGCCGACCTGCCGCTGATCTTCGCTTTCCTGGTCCTGGCGGCTTTCACCTATTCGAGCGGCCTGCGCGCGCCGGCCTCGATCGCGATCGTCAAGGACATCCTGATCTATGTCACCGCCTTTGCCGCGATCATCATCATCCCGATCCAGCTCGGCGGCTTTGCCAAGATCTTCGCCGCGGTGCCGGACACGAAGGTCCTGCTCGAAACGCCGCCCCCCGGCTCGACCGGGGCCTACAGCACCTACGCGACGCTGGCGCTCGGATCGGCGCTGGCGCTGTTCCTCTATCCGCATTCCATCACCGGCATTCTCAGCGCCAATGGCGGCAAGGCCATCCGGCGCAACGCCGCCATGCTGCCGGCCTATTCCTTCCTGCTCGGCATTCTCGCGCTGTTCGGCTTCTTCGCGATCGCCGCCGGCGTCCGCAGCATGCCGGAATATGCGGCGGGCTTTGCCGAGTTCGGCAATAATTTCGCGGTGCCGGCCCTGTTCCTGCACAGTTTCCCGGCCTGGTTCGTCGGCATCGCCTTCGCCGCCATCGGCATCGGCGCCCTGGTTCCGGCGGCGATCATGTCGATCGCGGCCGCCAATCTCTATACCCGCAACATCCACCGGGAGTTCATCAACCGGAACCCGACCGACCGGCAGGAGGCCCAGATGGCGAAATGGGTTTCGCTGGTCGTCAAGCTGGGTGCGCTCGTCTTCATCCTGTTCGTGCCGACGCAATATGCCATCCAGCTGCAGCTGCTCGGCGGCATCTGGATCATCCAGACGCTGCCGGCGGTGATGCTCGGCGTCTATACGCGTTGGTTCAACGGCTGGGCGCTGCTGATCGGCTGGCTGGCCGGGATCGTCGCCKGCACGCTGATGGCCTTCGCGTCCAATCTGACGCCGACCTTTCCGCTCAGCTTTGGCGGGCATGTCTTCCCGGGCTACACCGCCGTCTACACGCTGGTCCTGAACCTCGTCATCGCCGTCGTGCTGACCTTGCTCTTCCGGGCGTTGAAGGCCCATTCGATCGCGGCCGACGAGACGATGGCCGCCGATTATTCCGCCTGACACCCCGGGGACCGGGCCGGACATGGGCCACGGCCTCCTCACGGCGCCACGCTGTCCCCTTGGCTTGGACCGGGATGGCGAAGCCGCAGACTATTTGGCGCGTCGCCCCGGTTGTGAGATCGTCGCCTGATCAGGAGCGAAGAAGCGAGGGCCCTATGGATACGGACCAGGAGGCCAAGGACCGCGTCACGCAGATCATGCAGAAGCACCTGGAACTTGCGCAGGAGCAGCTCGAAATGGCTGAGCGCGGCGTGCTCTTGTCGATTGATGGAGCACCCGAAGGGATCAATCTGACCAAGGAGGCATTGGCCATCCGCGTCGGGCAATTGCAGGGTGCGCTTGATCGACAGCGAGGACGCGGCTGATACCAGCCATGCGCCTGCAGAAGGGCGTGAAGCGGGACCGTCGTTGCGCTGGTCCGCTCTTCCCAGCCCAGCGAACGCGCATGTCACGCGCCAGTCCTCGGCCGCGATAGGGGGCGTTCGAGGGCGGTGGCGGGCGCCTATGCCGACCTTGGCATGCGCGACGCGTTCGCCGAGCCGACCGAGYGCTTCCGGCTCTTGCGGATGTGATCGACGAAGGCGCGCAGCTTCGGCGCCATGTTCTGGCGGCTCGGATAATACAGGAAGAACCCCGGGAAGAACGGGCAAAATTCTTCGAGCACGGGAACGAGCTCCCCGCGCTGGATGGACGGTCGAAATGTTTCCTCCAGCCCGATGGTGATGCCGCCGCCCGCGACCGCCATGCGGATCATCAGCGCCATATCGTTGGTGGTGGCCTCCGGCTTCACGTCAACCGCGAAATCCTGGCCCGCCTCCGTGAACTCCCACCGGTAGGGAGCCGCTCGTGGCGCCGGGCGCCAGCCGATGCAGCGATGCGCCGCGAGCTCGCGCGGATGGATCGGCGTCCCCCGGCGCGCCAGGTAGCCGGGAGCGCCGACGGCGAGTTGCCGTTGCGGGGCGGAGACGGGAACGKCGATCATGTCCTGCTCGATGACCTCGCCGAGCCGCACGCCCGCGTCATAGCCGTAGGCGACGATGTCGATCTCGTCATCCGTCACCAGGACGTCCAGCTGCACGTCCGGGCATGCCACCCCGAAACTGGTGAGAAGCGGGCCTGACAGGAAACTCTCTGCGATCGAGGAGACCGCCAGCCGCAACTGGCCGCGCGGTCCGGAGCCGAGTTGATGAGCAGCCTCGGTCGCCGCGCGGATATCGGCCAGCGACGGGGCGATGTCGGCATGGAGACGCTCGCCGGCTTCGGTGAGGCCGACGCTGCGGGTGGTGCGGTGGACGAGGGCAATGCCCATTGCGTCCTCGAGCCGCCTGATCGTCTGGCTGACGGCCGAGCGCGTCACGCCTAGCCGGTCCGCGGCTGCCCGGAAGCTTCGTTCCTCGGCGACCAGGACGAAGGTCGCGAGCGCGTTGAGGTCGGTCGCCATTGGTTAGAAAGTCTAACCATAGCGTCGCCTCCTGGCTAGATACCGGCGACAGCGCCGGGCGCCTATCTCCTCGATCACGGGTTCCGCATCACGCAGCGGACCAAGCGAGAGGAGTTGGACCATGGCTATGGACAAGACMGTTCTGGTGACCGGGGCATCAAGCGGCATCGGCGTCGGCATCGCCCGCGAGCTCGCCGCCGCCGGAGCCCGTCTGATGCTGGGCGCACGCAGGGTCGAGCGACTCGATGCCCTCGCCGAAGAGCTTCGGCAGGGCGGCGCGAAGGTCGACTATCGCCGCCTGGATGTGACGCGGCAGGACGACGTCCTGCGCTTCGCCGACGCAGCCCGTCAGCAGTTCGGGCGGATCGACGTCATCGTCAACAATGCCGGCGTGATGCCGCTCTCGCCGATGGCCTCCCTGAAGGTCGACGAGTGGGACCGCATGGTCGACGTCAACATCAAGGGCGTCCTCTACGGAATCGCCGCGGTCCTGCCGGAGATGACGTCCCGGGGCTCCGGCCACATCGTCAACATCGCCTCGATCGGTGCGCTCAGCGTCTCGCCGACGGCGGCCGTCTACTGCGCCACGAAATATGCCGTCCGGGCGATCTCGGACGGCCTGCGCCAGGAGCGCAGCGACATCAGGGTCACCTGCATCCATCCCGGCGTCGTCGAGAGCGAGCTCGCCGGTACGATCACCGATCGCGCGGCGGCCGAAGCCATGAAGACCTACCGGAGCATTGCGCTCCAGCCTGACGCCATCGGTCGGGCCGTCCGCTACGCGCTGGAGCAGCCCGAGGACGTGGACGTCAACGAGATCGTCGTCCGCTCGACCAGGGCGCCGCACTGATGCGGGCCGGGGTCATTACCGTCGCGACGGGTGTCGTGGCGGCGCTTGCAGGTGCTGCCTTCGCGGAGAAACCCATGACGCAGGCCACTCATCCCTTTGTCGACATGTGGGTCACCGACGACAACCGGATCCGCCACGAACTCCTGCCGGACGGCCGCTATGTCGAGGCGCGCGGCAACCGCGAGGGCGCCTATCGCGGGCGATACGAAGTGACAGGCCGACACATCGAATACTGGGACGATACCGGCTTCACCGCCGACGGCGACTTCGTCGACAACGACACCCTCCACCATGCCGGCATGGTTCTTCGCCGGCGTGTCCGGCCGTCCTCCGCGACGGCCCCGTAAGCCGGATTTCCGGCAGTGGCGGCCCCGCGCGGTGGTCGCCCGGGCCGCTTTCCCAACCACCCTGAAGCGAAGGAGACGTTCAATGAACTCTGCTGCCCCATTCAATCGACCTGCGACCGCCGCCCGGCGCATCGGGCTTGCGGCCATCGTCGCCCTGGCCATCGCGCCGGCCATCGCCGCGCCGGCCCAGGCCGACACCGCACGCAACGAGACCATCGTGC
>NZ_JBFTLD010000234.1:0-11077 GCF_056396265.1 Allobosea sp. 05T422_2
ATAGAGCGGCCCGGGAAGTCTTCACCACGGCTGGCAGGGAGGCGTCGATGTGGCGGATTGCATATGTGGCGGCTGTCGCCTGCGCCGTTGCCGGGCCGGCCCTCGCACAGACAGGCGAGCCTGCCGCCGTTCAGGTCGGCACCATCAACGCAGAACGCAAACCGATTTCCAAGTCTCTCGGTTTCGTCGGCCGCGTCTCGGGAATCGACAAGGTCGACATCAGGGCCCGGGTCACCGGCTATCTTGAGGAGGTGCTCTTCAAGGAAGGCGACATGGTCAAGGCCGGCGCCCCGCTCTACCGGGTCGAGCGCGACCTCTTCCAGGCAGCGGTCGAGAAGGCGCAGGGTGCGCTCGAGATCAGCAAGTCGGCCGACGCCTTGGCCGCGATCCAGCTCGAACGTGCCCAGGACCTGCTGGCCAAGGCGGCCGGCACCGTCGTGGCGCGCGATCAGGCCGTTGCCCAGAAGCAGCAGACCGCCGGCGCGATCATGACCAACCAGGCCGATCTCGCCACGGCGAAAGTCAATCTCGGCTACACCTCCATCACGGCGCCGATCTCCGGAAAGATCGGCCTGACCAATGTCACGAAGGGCAATGTGGTCGGCCCCGACAGCGGCGTGCTGACGACGATCATCAGCCAGGATCCGATGTATGTGACCTTCCCGGTCAGCCAGCGCGAATTCCTCAAGAGCGCCGAAACGGGCAAGCATGTCGATCCCAAGGCGGTCAAGGTGCAGCTCCGCTTCTCCGACGGCACTCTCTACGACCAGCTCGGGCAGATCGATTTCGTCAACAACTCGGTCGATCGTGGCACCGACACCGTGCTCGTCCGGGCGAGGATGCCCAATCCGACCGGCGCGCTGACCGACGGGCAGCTGGTGCGCGTCGCCCTGGAGGTCGGCGATCCGCAGCAGATGATCGTGGTGCCGCAGGCAGCCCTGATCGCCGACCAGGCCGGCGTCTATGTCTTTGCGGTCGTGGACGGCAAGGCCGTCGTCAAGCGGCTGAAGCTCGGCGGCGAGGACGGCCCCAATGCCGTCGTGTCCGAAGGCCTGGCCGGCGGCGAGCAGATCATCGTCGAGGGTCTGCAGGCCGTCAGGCCAGGGGCACCCGTCCGGGCACGCCCGGTGCCGGCGATGATCAAGGGAAGCTGAAGCCCATGATCTCCGCGATCTTCGTTGATCGGCCCCGCCTCGCCATCGTCATCGCCATCGTCACCACGATCGCCGGCCTGCTCTCGCTGCTGGCGATTCCGGTCGCGCAATACCCCGACATCGTGCCGCCGCAGGTCTCGGTGACGACGGTCTATCCCGGCGCATCGTCCCAGGTCGTCGACGCGACGGTCGCGCAGCCGATCGAGGCCCGGGTCGTGGGCGTCGACAAGATGATGTACATGAAGAGCGTCAGCGGCAACGACGGCAGCTACACGCTGCTCGCCTCGTTCGAGCTCGGCACCGATCCCGATATCAACGCGGTCAACGTCAACAACCGCGTTCAGATCGCCCTGTCGAAGCTGCCGCAGGATGTCCAGCGCCAGGGCGTCACGGTCAAGAAGAAGTCCTCGGCTCTTCTCGGCGTGCTCGCCGTCTACTCGCCGAAGCGCACCTATGATCCGCTCTTCCTGTCGAATTATGTCACCATCAACATGCTCGACCGGATCAAGAGCACGCAGGGCGTCGGCGATGCCGCTCTGTGGGGCGCGCAGGATTATGCGATGCGCGCCTGGATCAAGCTCGACGAACTGACCGGACTCAACCTGACGACCGGCGACCTCATCGCCGCCATCCAGTCGCAGAACGTGCAGGCCGCCGTCGGCCGGATCGGCGGACGGCCGATCTCCGACGACCAGCAGCTTCAGCTCAGCATCCAGACCAAGGGACGGCTGGCCACCACCGAGGAATTCTCCAACATCATCCTGCGCACGAACCCGGATGGTTCGGTGCTGCGGCTCGGCGACGTCGCGCGGCTGGAGCTCGGGGCCAATAATCTCGACCGCGACACCCGCCTCGGCGGCAGCCCGGCAGCCGTGATCGCGCTCTACCAGGCGCCCGGCGCCAACGCGATCACCACGCTCGACGCCGTCCGCGCCCAGGTCAGGGAGCTCGCCAAGAGCTTTCCCGAAGACCTGGAATGGAAGGTGACCTACGATCCGACGGCCTTCATCACCGCCACCATCGACGAGGTCAAGAAGACGCTCCTCGAGGCCTTCGTGCTCGTCGTCATCGTCGTCTATCTGTTCCTGGGGAGTTTCCGCGCGACGCTCATCCCGACGCTCGCGGTCCCCGTCAGCCTGATCGGCGCCTTCATCGTCCTCAACGCCATCGGCTACTCCGCGAACTCGGTTTCGCTGCTGGCCGTCGTGCTCGCCATCGGCATCGTCGTCGACGACGCGATCGTCGTGGTCGAGAATGTCGAGCGCGTGATGGAGGAGCGGCCGGAGCTCACGCCGGGCGAGGCGACGAAGGTCGCCATGCGGGAAATCACCGCGCCGATCATCGCGATTACGCTCGTTCTGCTCTCCGTCTTCGTTCCCGTCGCCTTCATTCCCGGCATCGCAGGCGAGCTGTTTCGCCAGTTCGCCGTGACGGTCGTCGTCGCCATGGTGCTGTCGGCGATCAACGCGCTCACGCTCTCGCCGGCGCTGTGCGGTGTCCTGCTCAAGCGCCATCACGGCCCAAGGCGCGGCCTGATGGGCTATGTGATGCGCAGCATCGACCGGGTCCGCGACGGCTATGGCGCGGTGGTCGCGCGCATCGTCCGCTTCTCCGTGATGGGCCTCGTCCTCGTCGCCATCGCGGCGGTGGGTATTGGCGGCCTCTCGAAATTCACCCCCACCGGCTTCCTGCCCGAGGATGACCAGGGCGCCTTCTTCGTGGTGGTCCAGTTGCCGGACGGCGCTGCGGTCGGGCGCACCTCGGCCGTGGTCCAGCAAGCCGAGGAGATCCTCAAGGGCGAGGCGACGGTCGCCGACTACACCTCCGTCGTCGGCCTCAACTTCATCGACAATTACTCGCAGGCGAACTCCGCCATCATGGTCGTGACGCTCAAGCCGYTCAGCGAGCGTCAGGGGGCCGATCTCGGCGTGCCCGCCATCATGCGCCGGCTGGCGCCGAAATTCGCGCAGGTCCAGGGCGGCACCGTGATGCCGCTCGCGCCACCGCCGATCATCGGCCTGGGAACCGGCGGCGGCTTCACCTATGTGCTGGAGGATCTGCGCGGCGGCGACCCCAAAACCCTGGCACAGGTGGTCCGCGGCCTGACCATTGCCGCCAACCAGGACCCGCGACTGTCGCGGGTGTTCAGCACCTTCTCGGCGACCACGCCGTCGATCTATCTCGATATCGACCGCAACAAGGTCCAGATTCTCGGCGTCAAGCTTCAGGATGTGTTCCAGGCGCTGCAGGCCTCGCTCGGCGGCTACTACGCCAACGACATGAACCTGTTCGGCCGGACCTGGCAGGTGCAACTCCAGGCCGAGGCCGTCGACCGCGCCTCGATCGACGACATCTACCGGATCAATGTCCGCAGCGCCGACGGCAAGATGGTGCCGCTGCGCAGCCTCCTGGAGATCCACGTCGTCGTCGGTCCTCCCGCGCTGATCCGCTACAACAACCTGCGGGCCGTCACGATCCAGGGCGGCCCGGCGCCCGGCGTCTCCTCGGGAGAGGCGCTCAACGCCATGCAGGAGGTCGCGGCCCGCGTGCTGCCCGCGGGCTATGCCGGAGAATGGACCGATACCGCCTTTCAGGAGAAGCGGGCCGAGGGCAAGACGCCGATCATCCTCGCCTTCGCCGTGCTCTTCGCGTTCCTCTTCCTCGTCGCGCTCTACGAGAGCTGGACGATTCCGGTGCCCGTACTGCTTTCGGTCTCGATCGGCATTCTCGGCTCCTTCGCCTTCATGGTGCTCGGGCACCTGACACTCGATGTCTATGCCCAGATCGGCATGATCGTGCTGATCGGCCTTGCCGCGAAGAACGGCATCCTGATCGTCGAGTTCGCCAAGGAGCAACGCGAGAGCGGGGTTCCGCTGCTCGAGGCCGCGGCGGAAGGCGCCCGGCTGCGCTTCCGCCCGGTGATGATGACCTCCTTCGCCTTCATCCTCGGGCTGCTGCCGCTCGTCATCGCCACTGGCGCCTCGCAGCTCGCCCGGCGCAATGTCGGCACGCCGGTCTTCGGCGGCATGATCTTCGCCTCGCTGCTCGGGATCTTCGTGATCCCGCCGCTCTACGTCTTCTTCCAATCGATGCGGGAACGCCTGCGCCCCTCGACGCGGCCGAAGCCGATCGCAGAGGCGRCGACACCGCAGGCTGGCGAAGCGGTGGCCAAGCCGCATAGTCCTGCAGAATAGGGTCTGACGCGGTGGGCGTTCGGACCGGGATGTGCGACGGTGACCGTCGAGGGGGCTGCAATCCGACCGAGCGACAAGACACTCCTTCGGGGCGATGTTGGGCAAGACGCGAACGCGGCCGGAATCGATTGTGGCCCCGGATAGAGCGTCCTCGCTCGAACGCGCCCGACACCTGTGACCCGGCCGCGCCGAAGGAATTGGCCTAGCGACGCGATTTCAAGAGGTTAGAAGTGGCGGAGACGGAGGGATTCTCAGCCGATTTTCTCATAAGCAATTGAAATTGCTAATCTCTCTCACCAGAGAGCTAGCGCACGCGTGCCATACTCAACAGCCATTCGATGTGGCCAGATTGAGCGCTTCGGCGTKACCGCGTCAAGGAATTCGTGCTGCCATTGCAAAGGACCCTTTGGCCATTCCTTCCGCGCGCATTTTGCGGTGAAGGCGGTTGAGGTCGCCCTCCCCTAACGAATGCGCGCTGTGGCGAATGGACAGCCTGCCGTCGTCCCGCGCTTGCCATGAATAAGACCCTGGACGCTGCTCCGGAACGCCTGCGCAGGATCTCAGGTCTCGTCGCGGGGCGCAGCGTGTCTGATCGTCGGCCTCTACAACGATTGGCTGGGGCTCGACGAGCGAATCGAGACGATCGCAGCCGAGATCGGGAAGATCGCAGCCGAGCAGGCCGCCTGCACGCGGCTCGTGAGCGCTCCGGATGTCAGGCCGATCATCTCGACTGCCCTGGTGGCCGCGGTCGGCGATGGTGAAGCCTTCGAGCCGGGGGCGGCGATTTTGACGCCTGGCTCGGTCTCGTCCCGCGGCAGTACAGTACCGGCGGCAGAACCGTGCTCGGGTGCATCTCGAAGTAGGCCAACAGCTATCTGTGCAAGCTGTTCATCAAGGCGGCGGAGGTCATCATCATGAGGCCGCACAACAGGGGGAAGTTCAGCTTCGGCAACTGGTTGAAGGAAGCGGCCGCGCGGCTTCACCGTAACAAGCTGGCAACTACGCTCGCCCGTATCAGCTGGAGCGTGCTGCGTAATGGACAATCCTTCGACACGCACAAGGAGGCGATCGCCGTCTAACAACTTCCCAAGGAGTTCGCGAACGGATTAATTTGTGCACCCTGAGCCTGGAAACGGCCGATCTCCTATAAGGCCAAAGGTGCGTGCGTACCCCATCATGGCCACGGCCCGGGAGCCGATCAGTTGGTCGGGTACACATGAGCGACTTCAGTCATCGCGCCGAACCCATTGTGAAATGCAGCCGGTCCACACAAGCGGGCCGGTCATTTGCTGCCGCTCAAATCAAGCTGCTGGAAAGCGGACCTTGCCAGCGTCAGAAACGCCCGCCCCAAAGTGGACAAGGTATTCAACTGTATGCCTCACGCTACTTACTTATTGCCGAGCACGTTCGCGCAAGCGCGTCCGCAGTGCGGCGCGCCCCAATTTACTTTGGAGGGCAGCTTCGCGCCCATGTTTCAACGACGCCGGGCGTTACCGCAATCAAGTCGGCTTGCTCGGACTTTTCAGTCATCAGTGCGAGTCTGCCTCCCGCAATGCGGAGACTAAAACAGGACTGCGCATCCCCAAACGTGGCAAGGCAAATCCGGTCGCCAACGACCTGCCACGTTAACGCCTGCTGGCCTCGGCCATCTACGACGGCTCCCGTTCCATCGGCACAAAGGGCGCGAACTCGGAAGATTGGCAGCGAACACCACGTGGCGCCGGAGGCCAACCGGCCAAGCGTCGCCCCATCTAGCGTCCGCTCCTGACCGGCGAGTTGCGCGATAACAGCAGCGAYCGGCGATGTTTCTGCCGCGGCCTGCGGCCCCAGTGCCGCCTGCTGCAGCGCATCGGCGCGTTGGCTGAGGTTTTCGATTATGCAAGCGATCTCCCGCCTCTTAAGCGGCAGCCACACGTCGAAGGTTGAGCGCTCACGAACTGAGAACTGACCACACGTGCGGTAGGATTCGTCCTCTACCCCTATCGGGCTTTCAACCTGTCCGAAGCACGATCTACCGAGTCCGTAACAGCGATCGTAATCGAACGCCTCGAGTTTCTTGGCGGCCTTGCGCAGCTCTTCGGCGCGAGCGAGTTGCTCGCCGATCGGGACACTCGGCACCGAAGCCCGCTCGCACACTGGGAGATCGGGAAGCAGCCCTTGGGCGGGTGCAACGCAGCTACCCATCGCCCAGGCCACGATCGCTGTGGCACTAGCGAGCAGCCGGCGCGACATTGTAGATGGGACCAACACGTCTATCCCTCCGTGAACTCACGCAAACGCCGTCGTTCGCGCGATTTACCACGCTATTGCAGCAGGCGAATTTGCGTACGCGCTATCCTGGCGTCGAGTCGAATGATGAACTGTACGTCGGCATCGTCGCGAAGCCGTATGTCGGTGTAACGCGCGACGATCTCATGACACGCCATTGCACTGCGGCGCTCAATCTCACGGAAGCTGACTGCGGCAGCGAGAGCCGATTGGAGCTCGTTGATCTCCTGTAGAGACAATGTTGCAGGCCGGCCGATCAGATCGGCCGCGCGTAACCCCCCGGCAACGACCGGCGCTGGTAGAAACCGGTTGGCGAGCAGGGCATGTCCGATCGGCAGGAACACGAAACCGCCGGCTTGTGCTTCGAGCGTGTCGATCGCGGCAATGCAGCGCTCCATGCTGCCCGCGCCAGACGCGACATCTGCCATKAGATAGCGGAACCGCTCAACTGCGTTTAGCTCCGCTTCTCCGGTGAGCGGCCTGCCGTTCCTGTCTTTGGGCGCATACCTCGCGAGCAGGTCGTCGCTGACGCCTGGGTCTGTCAGGCTGGCAAGCGCAGGCGCGGCAGCTCGCAACCGTCGCAGCGGCGTCAGGTCGTCCGCGAGGTCGGTCAACAGATCAAGCGACGATCGATAAGCTTCGACCAGCGCGAGCGCCCGCTTCAGATGCTCGGCTTCCGACGGCTGCGCATTCGCCGACACGGCCAGCATGGCGAAGCCACACAACGCAATCAGGCGACGCCCAAAAAGCATGCATCCCCCTTAACTCCGGGACCAAACCAGCGCAAGCTAGGGGACAACTATGCCGTGAAATCTACGACAGCAGCAATATGGGAGGGATATACAGTGAAGCCGACCGTCGCAACGGCGTTCGCMATTGCTACTTTCGCTATCGCAGCGCCCCAAGCCCACGCCGATTATTGCCCGCGGACTGGCGCCTCGGCCTGGTGCTGCGGGCTGCAGGAACCAGCTGCGGCGCCTTCGCAGAAGAACTATCGCTGGCATGTGAACAGCCAGCTTTGCGAAGGTCTGATCTCGCCACGCCAGTCGGCCGCAGTGCTCGACCTTGCCGGTTTCGTCGCCAAACCGATACCGACCGACCGGCAGTTGCAGGAGGGCTCCGGCCCGGTGCAGATATCCCTGCCGCAGTTGCGCAGCACGGTGGAAGGACCGCTTCGCTTCCGCGGCATCTCGTTGAAGGGGGGACGGTATTTTCTCGCGGGCGATTTCACCGACCGTCGAGCGAAATCCTGGGACGTCGCGCAGTTTCGCAACAGCGCCTCCATGTTGACCTTTGATTTCGTGRCCTACCGGCCTGCCGATCCGGCCGCCGATCGGCAGCTCGTCTACGTGCCAGTGCGCTTCGTACCGCCGGGTGCGCAAGCCGCGCAAGGAAGTGCCAGCCGCGTTCGGCTGTTGTCGGCACGCCCGCTCGCCGCAGCCCGTGCAACCTACCTGCCACTGAACGCTGAGCTGAAACCGGACTTCGCTGCGGGCGAGGTGAACCTGGACGCCAAGGTCGCTTCGGTCGAGCTGATCGAGGTGACGATCCCCGACGGCATGCCCTCGGCGTTCCAACTTCTGCTGCGCGCCTGCACGAGCTCCGAGCAAGGCTGCGATCCTGCGACGGCCACGGCGGTCACGTTCGACATGGTGCTCGCACCATGAGCATGTTCTTGGACCTCTTGCGCCGGCGGCCGACCGAGCAGGATGCCGTAAAGGAAAGGCGTGCGGCGGTTGCGGCGGCGGCACTCGAAGCGGGGCGGACGGCCTATCTCAGTCGAGTGGTCGCGATCCTTGGCTCGACCGCTCAGCAAGCGGCGCACCCCGGCAGCAACACGGGTCTCGTGTCACCCGCCCCCGACATGGTTCAGGATGAGGCAGGTCAGGGCCTGAGGGCGGTGGATCTGATCGCGCTTGCCGCCATAGCGAACGATAAGCCGAAGGAAGAACCGATCGGCGCCTGGCAATATCCCGCAGCTCTGGCGATCGTCTGCATCACGGCGGCGGTCCTCGTGTACGGATCGCGCACCGCCCCCACAACGGCGTTGGCAATCGTCGCCGAKACCGATCATGTCGCCGTCACCGCAGCCCCTGAGGCAGATGCCGTAGCGTTGAAGTTCACGAATTTCCCGCCGATCGCGGCGTTAAACGCCCGGATCAACGGCAGTGCCGAGGCACTCCTTCTCGCGTCCGACGGCGGCGTAGCGCAGCGCTGCCCACCGATCGCGATCGACCGGCTGGTACGGCTACACGAGCCCGAAGGGCTGACGCTGACCTTCGCTTCCGGCTCTACCCTAACGCTCTCGGCCTTTAAGACTCCAGGCGCTGCAAATGTTGACCAGTTGCGGCTTGGCGGTGACGGCGCGTGGACGCTGCAAGCGGCGTTGCCCTGGATGCCTAACTTGTCGGGCGACTGCAGCCATTTCGGGGGCAACGAATGGCGGCTGCCGACCAGGCTGACGTTTCAGGCTCCGAGGCAAGAGCAAGGCGATGCCGAGATGCTGATCCAACTGAAGCCAGGCGATCGCGACCGGCCACCGGCGAGCGCCCTCCTGCCTCGCGTCGTGCTCGACGCGAGCCGCGTCTCGTTCGAGACTGTTGCCGCGAATGCACTCCTGTCGCCCGGCCCGCCTGCGCGTTGCTCCGTGATCGCAGGCACAGTCGACTTCGAGCAGCGCTTGAGCTTACCCCTGATCGATGTGCGCCATGTCGGGCACGAGGTACTGGGAAAGCGCCAGTGCCCTACGCTCGCGACGCGGAACGAGCTGCGCTGGCGCGTGGCCGTCGAGCCGATCGCCAACGGGAACTTCGAGGTTACCCAGCGTGCGAGCGATACAGGCGGGGTCGGCACTGTTTATCTGGTCGGGCCTGTGGGGGAACGAAAAATCGGCGTGAGCTACCTCGCCATTCTTACCGCCGACCCCGGGCTAGCACTGCTGCTCGGCGCAGCGACGTCCGTGATAGCCAACTTGTGGAGCCTTTCTCAACTGTTGAGGAGATGGATTTCATGATGCGATGCACAATCCTTGCAACGTTGGCCCTCCTTCAGCTCACCAGCATAGCGCGCGCGAGAGAAATGCCGCTCGGCGAGGCCCTCGACCGTGCCGCGGCCCGTGTCGTCACGATCGATGCCGGGAGGCGAGGGACCGGCTACGTCACCGCTGGTTCCGGCGGGCTGATAATGATCACCACCGCGCGACATGTCGTGGAGTCCGTTCTGGACTCCTCGCTGCCGGCTCCTTCGTTGCGATGGGCCCGCGTGCCGGACGGATGTGCGTCGACCCCGAAGGCGCTCTCGGTCCATTCGGTGACGCGGGGCGACTCTCCAGCCTTCGACGTCGCAGTGATCGTCGCTGATGCGGGCTGCGCACCGGACCTCAGAGCCGTGCCGTCGGCATGGACAGAAGGAGAGCCAGCCCCAAGTTCGCGATTTCATGCCGTGCGCGTGACAGACGTTCTGCCGGTCGGCAGCGGAGTAGGACCGTTCTGGTTTGCCGATGCCTGCCTGCGGGCGGGCGGATGCATCGACCGCAAGACRCTCAAGCTGGAGACCCAGGGATTTACCGAGCAAGGCATGTCGGGAAGCCCGGTCGTCACGCAGGCCGGGATCGTAGGGCTGGTGCTCGGAGACGATCACGTCGCCGCATGGCCCAGCGTGGAAATCACGGCGGCGCTGTGTGCGGGGACGGCGCTGCCGCCGACCCATGGATACGACACCGCTGGCCTCGCCTGCCGCGCTTCGCCAGGCTCGTCCACGCTCCCCAACATTCTGGTGCAGCGGGCGCCGACGGCGGCGGTACCCGCTGCAGACGGCTGCGACACCCGGCTGAACCAGCCGCTACGCGATTCGTCCGAGCTAGGCGCCGCCTACAGGTGCCGGCTGGAAAATCTCGTGCGCGGCTGGGAAAGCCGCGCGGCGCGTCTCGATTGCATGGAGTGGGAACGTTGTCGTGAACTCTGGTTCAAGACGGTCGCCGATAACGGCTTTGCTGTGGGAATGAATCCGCCCGCCGATTGGATAGCGCTGCTCGATCTTCTGCGGCTCCGGCCCTATCCGGTCGATCTGGTTCTCAGCCATCCGGATCGTATCGCCGACTTTCGCGCTGAATTTGAAAAGCACGGCTTTTCCAGCACCGGAAAGGGCTACTCCCCCGCCTTCCCGGCCCCCTCGGTTGTGTCCCACATCGATGGCCCGGCCTGTCTGGTTTCGCGAGATTGGCGAACCTTCGTCCATCCCCAGGCGCGCGCTGGAGATCTCATGGCGGATCATTTATCCAGCTCGGGAGACCTTGTGCTGGCTTCCGTCGACTACGGCCCGCTAGATGAAAAGCGCACAAAATACCTTGTCTGGAAGCTCATTCCGACGGGCTTGCAGGTCGCTGGCGAAAGGCAGAACCAAGAACAGGGTATGACCTGGCGTTCCGAGGCCACCCTCAGCGCCAACTATCTGTTCGTAATC
>NZ_JBFTLD010000235.1:0-11004 GCF_056396265.1 Allobosea sp. 05T422_2
GCACCCATCTGGATGTCGAGATTGTCGACGCCGAGCGACTTGCGCAGCTTCTCGAAGGCATCGTCGCCACCGGTCCCCGCGAATTGCGCGGCCGTCTGCGCCAGCTGAAGGGCCTGGAAGGGCGAGAGCGAGCCGGAGGCACGGGCAAAGAGCAGACGCGACAGCACCTCGTCCTGCGGCAGCTCGGGCTGAGAGGTGAAGGCGAAGGCGGGCTGGTCCGCCGGCCCGGTGACGAGGATTCGCGCGGTCACGTCCGAGGCGCGGGTCTCGGCGACGAAATCGAGCTCCGGAATCACGCCACCCGTGAAGGTCAGGCGGCCGCGACTGAAATCGAGCCGCTGGCTCGCGACCGACAAGCGGCCGCGCCTGAGATCGAAGCCGCCATCGAGCACGGGGGCCGAAAGCGTGCCGCCGACGCGCAACTCGCCGCCAAGCTCAGCGTCGATCCCGCGTCCACGGATGAAGACGCGGTTCGGCGCAGAGATGGTGACGGCGAGTGCGGCATCGAAGGCAGGCGCCGCGCGTCCGCCTTTGCMGGCGCTGCGCGCCGCCTTGCGTTGCGCGGCAATCCGCACCGCCGCAGCGCCCTTCGCATTGACGTGACGAATTCCGTCGACGGGACGCAAGGAAGCCGGCAACCGATCCGGCACCGCGACGTCAAGCGAGATGATATCGACATGCCCATCGACGCGCGGGCGCTGCGCCAGGGGACCGCCGATCGCGAGATTGAGGTCGGCGACCGATGTCACGATGCCGTTCGAGACAAGCTGGGCACGGCGTCCCTCGATTTTGATCTCTCCCGGGAAACCGGCGGCGGGGTCGACGCGGACCTGGCCTGACGCCGACAACGTGCCGCCATTGGCCGCGCGGGCAAMCGCGCGTTCAATCCGCAGATTGTCGCCATTGGCAGCAATGCGCGCCTCGATCCCGGTCACCCGCACGCCCTGGAGAGCGTCGGTGAAACTGCCATTGGCGAGGGTCGCAACGCCGTTCAGTTCGGGCGCTGCCGCCGTGCCACCGGCCCGCAGGTCGAGCGTCACTGTGCCGGTCAGCCGCTGCCCCTGCGCCGCGAGCAGCGCATTGGCGAGAGCAGCGTCGAGCTTGCCCTGAATGGTGAGAGCGAGCGCGCCGCTTGCGCTCAGGGGCGCCGTGCCGCGAACCGCGAGATTCGCGCCGCGGCCGGCCGTCAGCGTCGCTTCGACGCTGGTCTGCCGGCCGGAGAATTGACCGTTGCCGCTGATCTCGACCGGAGGCAGGCCGGCGCTCCGGGTTTCGGGAGTCACCAGCCGCGCGATCCGGATCTGCCAGGGACCGGCGAGATCATCCGGCTTGCCGGACATCTGCGCCTCGGCGTTCAAGGTGCCGGACAGATCGAGCTTCGGGGCCACCAGCTTGACCGCCGAAAGCGGGATGTCCTTCGCATTCACGCGCAGATCGAGCGTCTCGCCCGCCCGGCCATCAAGGCTGAGCCGGCCGGCGTCGATGGCGAGCACCAGCTTCGAGATCTCGACACCGCCAGTGGGGAAACTCAGCGAAGCGGGGTTGGCCAGCGTGATGCGTTTGCCCTCGCGCCGGGCATCGAAGGAGGCGATGTCGAGCCGCAGCGGATCGCCGGGAACAAGCTGGCCAGCGCCATTGAGCGTGAAGCCCCGGGCATTGGCGCTGAGGGTGAAGGCGCTCGCATCCGGCCCGCCCTTCGAATCGAAGCGGATCGCGTTGATCGCCTCGCCAGAGATCACCGCGCGATCGATGGCGATCGCAGCGTCGATCGCCGGGCGGCCATGGAGATCCGTGGCACCGACGCTGGCATCGAGCTTGTCGAGCGAAACCCCGGCGGCATTGATGCGCGTGCCCTTGGCTTTCAGGTCCAGGTTCTGCCGCCCCTCGACAAGAGCGAGCGTGAGGTCCGCATCGAGCTGTCCGCCGAGCCTGGTGAGGGCCAGAGCCGAGAGATCGTCGAGATTGCGCGCGGCGAGCGTCAGCCGACCGGCTGCGCGCCTGGCCTGGTCGAGCGTAACCGCGCCGGTCAGCTTCACCGAGCCGATGGCGAGATCGAGCTTCGACAGGTCCCAGGCATCATCGGGCAGGCGTGCAAATTGCAGCGTGCCGGTCGCGGGCTTGCCCTCGATCTCACCCGCGAGCGTCGCCCGCGTCTCGAGCGCGCCCTGCAGGTCGCGGATCACGGCATCGATCGACAGCCGCGGGATCGGACGACCGAGCGCGCTCGCATTCGTCACCGCGATCCGTGCCGAGGCATCGAGCTTGTCCTGCGGTCCGGTCAGTTGTGCCGTGACCTCGCCCTTGCCGGAGAGGCGTGGATCGGCCCGCTTCAGGTCAGGCAGGGTGATGGCAGCCCGCAGATCCGAGCGCTCGCGGCCGATGCCGCCATCGGCCGTGAGGGCGACATGCTGCCCGGCGAGACGAAGACCACTGACATTCACGCCGCCGTCAGCGAGTGTCCCGACGCGCCCGGCCAGCGTCAGATTGCCGGCGAGCAGCCGGTCGAGCGCCGCCTCCCCGGTCCCGATCTGATCGCCACGGCCATCGAGGCTCGCGGAATAGATGTTCTGGCGCGGCACCGCATCGAGATCGGCGCCGAGCTGTGCCTTGCCTGAAAGCTTGCGGCCGGCAAGCCCGCTGAGGCGCGAGAGATCGGGCAGGACTGCGCGAGCCTGCCCCAGGATGCGGGCCTTGCCGAGCTGCCCMTTGTAGTCGAGTTCCACGCCGGACATCGCGAGCCGCAACGTCTCGAAATCGGCACTCCCCTCGCCCCGCCCTGTCCCGCGCAGCGTGAAGACGATGCGGTCGCCGACGACGCGGGCGAACCTGGGATCGGCTAGCGCCACGCCCGTCGCCTCGCCGTCCGAGACTAGCGCGATGCGCGTGTCGGCATTGCCGATCGATCCGTTCGGCGTCGCGGTGAACCGCGCCACGAGCTTGCCAAGACGACCGGTCGGCAGGCGCAGATCCTGAGCGTCGAGCGAGGCGACGACGCGCGGCCCGTTCACCGGGCCATTGACGGTGGCATCCAGGGCGAGCTTGCCGATCTCGGTGCCGGCGGCAACAGTGCGGCCATTGGCATTGGGCACGGCTGCGGCCGTGACGCGAATATCGAGATTCTTGTCGGCCCCGTAGCGGCCGACGACATCGAGGCGCGCCAGCGCCGAAACGAGCGCGATGTTGCGCAGGTCGACGGCACCGTCATCGACGAAGCCGACCGTGCCGTCGAGACGGGTCGAGCCGGCAAAGACCGGTGCGGCCGGCGCCGGCATCAGCCCTTCGATACGGGCATCGAGGGCCAGGGCCAGGTCACGGCCAGTACCGACGCGCGAGAGATTGGCCGAGCCCTGCGCCCCAATGGTCGGGCCGGCCGTGAAGGTCAGGGTCGAGCGGAAGGCGTCGAGCGGGCCATCGCCATTGAGGTCGAGCTTGACCGGCGGCTGGTCCGGGAGATTGGCGACACGCGCGATCAGGCCGCCCTGCGGCTCGTCGACCTTGGCGGCGATCTGCAGGCGCGTAGTCTGCGGCACGAAACCGAGCCTGAGCGTGAACTCGCCCGGCGCGTCGAGCCGGCGCGCCTCGAGACGCAGCGAAAGCCCCTCGGATGGAGCGCCGAGCGATGCTGCGCCGGTCGCACCCAACCGGGCCGGCACGCCGACGATCGGGGCGCCCAGCGACAACTCGCCCAGCTGGAAGGCGGTGATGTTCACCTTGACCGGCAGCTCCGGAAGGAGCGGCTGGTCGCTGGTCGGCGCTGCGGCCGGATCGGCAATCGGCTTGCGCAAGATCTCGAGCGTGCCGATCTCGAGCCGGTCGACCTCGAGCCTGCCGAGCAGCAGGGCCGTGCGGGTCCAGATCAGCCGTACGCGGTCGACCCTCAGCCAGGCGCCGTCGCGATCGGAGAGAACCACATCACGGATCGTCGCGTCGGAGGACAGCGCGCCATCGACCGCCCCAATCGAGACCTGGCTGTTCGGTGTCGACAGGGCGCGCGAGATCAGGTCGGCCAGAACCCCGCGATCATTCTGCGCGTTCTGAGCGAAACCGCCGAAGCGGGCCGAGACGACCAGCCCCACCACCAGCAGCAGGGCCAGAAGCGCCAGGCGCGAAAGGGTGAGCCGGTTGCCCATCAGAAGGCCTGCCCGATGCTGATATAGACCGCGACCGGCTTGTCGCCCTTGCGCGGATTGAGCGGCGCAGCGACGTCGAAGCGGATCGGGCCGATCGGCGTATAATAGCGCAACCCGAGACCAGCCGACATCCGCAGCGTCTGATTGAAGGCCGGGAAACTCTCTTCGAAGGCCGTGCCGACATCGAAGAACGGCACGATGCCGATGGTGTTGGTGATCTTGATCCGCGCCTCGACCGAGGCTTCGAACAGGCTGCGTCCGCCGATCAGCTGGTTGTAGGGGCCAAGCGGTGACAGCGTGCGATAGGCGTAGCCGCGCACCGAACCGCCACCGCCGGCATAGAAGCGCCGCGTCGACGGGATCTCGTCGAGCGCTGCGCCGGCCACGGAGCCGAAGCCGATGCGCCCAGCCAGCACATAACGGGCCTCCTCATCGAGCGCGTAATAGCCGGAGATCGCGCCCTTGGTCTGGACGATGCCGACCGTCGATCCCATGAAGGTCGGATATGCCGCCACGGAGGCGGTGAGGCGGACACCGCGCGTCGGATCGAGCAGGCTGTCGGTCGTGTCGTATCGGRCAGAAAGCGGGATTCCGACAAGGGTGTAGGTGATCTGACCCAGCACATCGCTGGTCTGGCCGCGCTCGACCTCCAGGCCGGCCTGGACCGAGAAGGTGTCGCTGAAACGCCGGCGAATGCTGCTGGTGACATTGGCGTAGCGGGCGGTATAGCCGCCATAGCGATTGGTGCCGACGCGCTCGCGCGTCGCGACGCCGTCGACCAGCAGGTCGTAACGGGTTCCGTTCAGCGCCGGCTTCATGAAGCTGAACGCAAAGCGCCCGCCAAGGTCGGACTGCTCGAAATCGCCAAATCTCTGGATCGTGGTGCCGTTGATCCGCGGTGCGAGAAAGAGATCGCCCTCGAGCCTGAGCCGCTCGGCACCGCCGAGCAGATTGCGGTGCTCCCAATAGGTCCTGACCGCCGGACCATCGATGGTGGAAAAGCGGCTGGAAAAGCCGATCAGCCGCTTCGGCCGCTCCGTGATGTCGACAAAGATCGGCAGGTTGCCATTGGCGTCGAGCCGGTCGGCCTCGCGGATACGGGCGGAGCCGATGGCCGGAATTGAGGTGATCGATTTGCGCGTGTCGGCCAGCGCCTTGGGCGAATAGGGGTCGCCCGGCTCCAGATAGATGAAGGAGCGAACGACATGCGGCGGGACATCGACCGTGCCCTCGATCCCGACATCGCCGAAACCGGCGACCGGCCCGGGCTCGACGACATAGGTCACATCCATGATCTTCGCCGCATGATCGACGACCGGGCGTAGCGCGACCACCCTGGCGAGCGGGCGCGACTGGTTGCGCAGGTGATCGACCAGAGATGACTGCGCCGAACGCAAGGCGGCCGAAGTCGCGGGGTCGCCCGATTTCAGGCGCGCGACCTTGTGGGGATCGGCAATGGCACCGCCCCCGCCCTTGCCCTGCTCGACGACCTCGACATTGCGCAGGCTGAAGAGCGGGCCGGTCACAACCCGCACGGTGACCGGCGCCGGGGCCCGGTTGCGATAGGCTTCAAGCGCGCGCACCAGCGCCGGGCCGGGCTCGTTGCCGAGGCGCAGACCGTTACCGTCGACCGCGATCGTCACATCCGCATTGAAATAGCCCTGCGACCAGAGGGCATCGATCAGCGGGTTGAGATCGGCGACCATGCGCCGGGCCAGGGTCTCGCCATCGGGCGGCGCATCCTGCCTGAGCCGGTAAAGCAGCGAGGCGTCGCGCAGCGTCAGCGTCAGGGCCTTGGCATCGGTGGCCCCGCTGACGTCGAACTCGAGCTGATAGGGCAGCGTCGTGCTGCTGACCGCAGGCGGCTTATCCGAGGAGCCGAACAAGCCGAATATGTCGAGCGAGGAGAGGTCGAAAGCCTCGGCGGGTACCGGCTGGATGGCAAGCATAGCGGCGAAAGCGTAACCGCCTCCGCCTGCAACCCCGCGCACCCTACGCCGCAAACCCCGCATCATTCCTCCAACGCAACACTATCAAGACCAATAGAATGAGATGATTTTGTGGTCATGCCTCGTCATGACCACAATTCTGCTCGTCAAAGCTGTCCGTGGCACGCCTGCAGCCCGCGATAATTGCCTCGGGCCGCGCGGCGAAAGCGGGCTCGATTGCAAGCTGCCTCGTCCTGCCCGGCGGTCCCGACGTCAGGCGAGCGCGAAAGAAATCGCGGCCAGCGGATCGAGCCTGACGATGACCGGGCCGAGATTGGGCGCCAGAACGCCGCCGCAAAGGCTGCCGGTGGTGATGATCTGGCCGGCCACGAGGCCGCCAAGCGCGCTCTCGGTCTCACGATTGGCCCAGGCCAGCACCGGGGTCAGCGGGTCGCCATTGGCGTGGTGAGCAGGCTTGTCATAGAGCACGTCGCCGTCGAGTTCGACCGTGCAGGTGAGATCGGCGATCTCGTCGAAGACCTCGAAGGGAACGTCCTGGCCGATCAGATAGCCGCCATGGCCCATCGCATCGGCCAACCAGAGCGGGAATGGAACATGGGTCCAGTCGGCGATACGGCTTTCGATGATCTCGATGCCGACGAAGGCGCTGTGGCAATGCTCCAGAAGTTCGGCCCGGCTATAGGGTTTGCCAGGACGGCGCGGCATGTCGCGCCCGAGTCGGATCGCGAGCTCGACCTCGAGCCGCAGCTCGGCTCCGGGCACCGAGCGATAGGTATCGCCAGGCTTCAGGAACGGCCCGGGCATCAGTCCGACGAGCCCGCGCCCATCCGTGATCGAGACCTTCCAGCCGAGATGCGCATAGCCCATGTCGCTGCTGACATCGGCCTGCACGGCCAGAGCCGCTTCGAGATCGGCCGGAACGGGAAGCGTCTCGATGTCGACGAGGCTGCGGCTGCGGCGCGCCCGGACGAAGGCTTCACGCAAGGAGGTTTCGGTCGTCGTCGGCATGCGTCTCGCCCCTATCAGTCTGAGCCTGTGGATGTGCATGGTGCACAGGAGGCCCGGTGATTGCCAAGCTGCTACAGCAGCACGGCGCCCTTGAACAAGATGCGCCTMAGCAGCGCCCCTGATCCTTCACCTCCTGCCGGATCATGACCGGAGGCTGCTCCATCAGATCAGACGAACATGAATCGAAGGAGAACGTCATGAGCCCATCGTCCAATGACCGGCGCATCGACTATGTCGAGTTCGTCGTTTCCGATCTCGGYCGGGCGCGCGCCTTCTACGAGAAGGCCTTCGGCTGGACGATGACCGATTACGGGCCGGAATATTGCGCCTTCACTGACGGCCGTCTCGAAGGCGGGTTCACCACCCAGGGCACGCCGCAACCGGGCGGCCCACTGATCATCCTCTATGCCGATGATCTTCCCGCGTCACAGGCGCAGGTCGAAGCCGCAGGCGGACGCATCGTCAAGCCGGCCTTCGATTTCCCCGGCGGGCGGCGTTTTCACTTCGCCGATCCCGACGGCTACGAGCTCGCGGTCTGGACGAAGGCATAGGCGCCTTCGTCCAAAATCCCGGGCAAGACGCCGCGTTTCATGCTAGGGTTGCTCCTGCATATGTGGAGGCAACCCATGCGTGCCATCGAGCAGTTGCTGTCGGCCTATATCACCTGGCTGTCCCGGGCGTTCCAGGTGACGCCGGAATTCATCACGAGAGACCGTCGCGGCAACCTGCCGCCGCCGTCCGGCGGCATCGGGTCCTATTGACCCGACGCTGATCCTCTYCCGGCGGGCGCCAGCCGCGGCGCGCCGCCTCATTTCCCCCAGCGCAGCGCCAGCGGGTCGAGTTCGCGCGCCAACTCGATCAGGCCCTCGCGGGTCTTCGGGTGCAGCGGGGTCAGCGGGTGGCGGACGGCTTCGCTCCTGATCACGCCGCCCTCCTTCATCACCGCCTTGGCCGAGCGCAGGCCGCATTGGCGGTTCTCGTAATTGATGATCGGCAGCACGTCGCGATAGAGCGCCGCCGCCGTCTTGCGATCGCCCGAGGCATGCGCGGTCAGGATCGGCTTGATCAGGTCGGGGATCATGGCACTGGTCATCGTGCCGGTCGCGCCGGCATCGAGATCGGCCATCAGCGTGATCGCCTCCTCGCCATCGAACGGGCCGACGACGGCCTCGCCGCCCGCCTCGATCAGGGCCCGCAGCTTGTTCGCCGTGCCGGGAACCTCGATCTTGAAATAGCGGACGAGCGGGACCTCCTTCGCCAGCCGCACCATGAAGGGAACCGTCATGGTGACGCCGGAGAGCGGCGCGTCCTGCAGGATGACCGGAAGGCCGCAGGCATCGGTGACATGCTTGAAATGCTCGATCATGCCCTGCTCGTCGGCCTTGAGCAGCGCGCCGTGATAGGGCGGCATCATCATCAGCATCTTCGCGCCGGCATCCGCCGCGGCCTTGGCGCGCTGAGCCGCGATCCGGGTCGAGAAATGCGAGGTCGTGACGATCACCGGCACGCGGCCGGCGACCTGCTCGATCGAGAGGCGCATGACCTGGTCGCGCTCCTCGTCGGTGAGCAGGAACTGCTCGGAGAAATTGGCCAGGATACAGATACCGTCGACGCCCTGATCGACCATCAGGTCCATGACACGCCTGTTGCCCTCGATGTCGAGGTCGCCGTTGTCGTGGAAGATCGTCGGAGCGATCGGCAGAATGCCCTTATAGGGTTCGGTCATGGTCGGACTCTGTTTTCGCGGAGATACGGAGGATCGAGGCAACGGTCAGGCCGGGCGCGTGGCGCGGCCGCCCTTGAGACGACGCAGGCCTGAGCCGAGCAGCGGCATGACCAGGAGCAGGACACCGATCGACATCAGGGTCGAGACCAGCGGGTTCGACCAGAAGATCGAGAGCGACCCTTGCGAGAAGATCATCGATTGCCGGAAGGCATCCTCGGCCTTGTCGCCGATGACCATGGCGAGCACCAGCGGCGCGATCGGATAATCGAGCTTCTTGAAGAGGTAGCCGACGATCCCGAAGATCAGCGCCAGCCAGATGTCGAATTCCTTGCTGGCAACGGTGAAGGCACCGATGAAGCAGATGATCACGATCAGCGGCCCGACGATCGAGAACGGGATGCGCAGGATCGAGGCGAAGAGCGGCACGGTCGCCAGCACGACGATGACCGCGACGACATTGCCGAGATACATCGAGGCGATCAGGCCCCAGACGAAATCCGGGCGCTCGACGAAGAGCATCGGGCCGGGATTGAGCCCCCAGATCATCAAGCCGCCCATCATCACGGCGGCCGTCGCCGAGCCGGGAATGCCAAGCGCGAGCATTGGCAGCATCGCGGCCGAACCGGCCGCGTGGTCGGCGGTCTCGGGCGCGATCACGCCMTCGGGCTCGCCCTTGCCGAACTTCTCGGGATTGCGCGAGGAGCGCTTGGCCATGGCATAGCTCATGAAGGAGGCCGCGGTCGGGCCTCCAGGCGTGATCCCCATCCAGATGCCGATGACGCTGGAGCGCAGCAGCGCCAGCCAGTAGCGCGGCAGCTTGGCTGCGGTCTTCAGAACGTCGGTCATCCTGACCTTGGCGTGGACACCGTCGAACTTCAGCCCCTCCTCCATGGTCAGCAGCAATTCGCCGATGCCGAACAGCCCGATGACCGCGATGAGGAAGCTGACGCCGGCGAGCAGCACGTCGAGATCATAGGTCAACCGGACGCTGCCGGAGACCGAGTCCATACCGACCGAGGCGAGCGCAAAGCCGACACCCATCGAGACGATGGCCTTCAAGGGGGTGGCGCCACCAAGGCCGATGAAGCTCGCAAAGGTCATGAAATAGACCGCGAAATACTCGGGCGAGGAGAATTTCAGCGCGAATTTGGCAACCCAGCCGGAGAGCAGCGTGATCAGGATGACGCCCGCCATCGCGCCGAAGCCGGCGGAGAGGAACGCGAAGGACAAGGCTTCGGTCGCCCTGCCCTGCTTGGCCATCGGGTGACCGTCGAATGTGGTTGCGACGGAGGACGGTTCGCCCGGGATGTTGAACAGGATCGAGGTGGTCGAGCCACCGAAAAGCGCGCCCCAGTAGAGCGAGGTCAGCAGGATGATCGCGGAGACCGGATCCATCGAGAAGGTMAGCGGCAGCATCAGCGACACGCCGTTAGGCGCGCCGAGGCCGGGCAGGACACCAACCAGTATGCCGAGCAGGACGCCCGCCATCATCAGCAGGATGTGGTGAGTGGTGAGCGCGACCGAGAAGCCGTGCATCAGGGAGGCGACATTATCCATGAGGCGGCACCGATCCGGAAAGGGAGATGATCACAGGCCGAGGAAAGACTCGAGCGGCCCCTTGAGCAGGCCGATCTGGAAGAACTTTTCGAGCGCGAGATAGAACAGCACGGCCGTCACGAAGGCGGTGCCGAGCGAGGCGAACCAGCTGTAGCGACCCTGGAAGCGCATGGTGAAGACGAGATAGAGAATGGTCGCGACATACATGCCGAGCGTGACGCTCAGCACGGCGAAGGCCAGCATCGGCAGGAAGAAGGCGGCAACGCGCTTGCCCTGCTCGCGATCGAGAAAGACGTCCTGCAGATTGCCGCTTCCGGTAAAGCGCTTGCTCAGCGTCAGCACCAAGGTGCCGAGGCTCGCGGCGGCAACAAGCAGACCGGTATAGAAGGGGAAGGCGCCCGGCTGTGGCCCGGACGAATCCCAGCCGACGCCGAAGTCCAGTGCACCATAGACGATGCCGAGCCCGAAGATCATCGTGACCACGGCCATGGCGGATTCAGCCCAGAAGCGGGTGATCATCGCAGCCTCCTCCAGCGAACGGCTTCAGGCCGTCTCTTCACATTCAACGCGCCTGTCCCGGTCCTGTCGAAGGCGCCGGGTCAGGAAACGACCTGCCGCCGGCCGGCCCGTGGGC
>NZ_JBFTLD010000236.1:0-10992 GCF_056396265.1 Allobosea sp. 05T422_2
CTGACGCCCTTAGATCATCGGACCGGATATCGTATCCGGTTCGATGATCTAACCCTTTGTGTTTGCATCGGCTTTCCCGAAGACCGCAATCCACTTTTCGGGCCGATGCTTTAGAATTCCCGGCCGAGCCAGCGATCGAGTGACAGCCGGCCACCGCCATGCACCGACATCAGGGCGAAGGTCCCGAGCCAGACCACGGTCAGGTGATAGCCGGTGCCGCGCGGGATCATGACCATCACGAGGATCACCACGAGCTGGATGAACAGCATGAAAGCGAGCGGTCTGGTGAGAAGGCCGATCGCGATGGCGAGACCTCCGAGCAATTCCAGACCGCTGGTGAAATATGCGAGCGGCACGGCCGGCTCCAGACCGAGCCGTTGAAACAGTTCGATGTCGCGGGTCATGCCGTCACCGAACAGCTTGGTCCAGCCGAATGTCGCCATGATCAGCCCGGACGTGGCGCGCATTGCCGCATAGGCCAGAGGTTCCAGAGCGGCGTAGAGGGGCGCCAATTTCGGGATGATAGCGCGCTGCTTATCCAGGTTTTCAGCCATGACGGGGATCCAGATTGCGGAACGTGGGTGATCGATCGGTCGAGTGGGGCGACGCATCGGCGATGCGGCGCAGCGGCCTGTTGCGTTCGGGGCGAGGAAGAGCGGAAGCGGCGCCGGGACGCGTCTTCGCCGGCCGTGTGAGCTGGAACGCAGCAAACGCGGCTAAGGCATCGTCCCGAGCTCTTCACGCGATGCGGTTCAGGAAGCAGGCGATCTCGGTGCGTTCAACATTGGCGGCGCCATGGTCCTGGAAGTGCCGGATATGGTCCCCTTCGTTGTGATGCTTGTCCCGGGCTTCGGTGCTCGCCCAGTGTTCAACGAAGACGAAGCGGCGCGGATCATTCTGGTCGACGAAGAGATCGTACCGCAGACTGCCTTCTTCCCGGCGTGAGGGCTCGACGACATTGGTCAGGTCGCGGCGTAGGTCCGCCTCCTTGCCGTCCTTCGCGTAGAGAGAAACAACGATGAAGAGCTCGCCCATTCTGCCGATCCTCCACGGTGGGCAGGTCAAATCAGAGAAGCGCCCTGCGGCTCCCGCCGGCGGGCCGTTGCCCTGATCGATCCCAGGTTCTCATCCGGATCGATGCAGCACGCTCCCGACGACAGGAGCCGGAACCTGCGTCATTCGAGCCCGAGTGAGACACTCCAGCCTGGATCACGTCACGGCGCCGGCGGCTTTGTCCCGACTTACTCGGTCCGATCGTAGGAGAACTGGATGCCGGCCGTGCCGCCGGTCTCGATGAACAGGTTGATGAAGGCTGGAACGGTCTCCTTGCGGGCCCAATCGCGCTGCAATTCGCAGAAGAGCTGCGGCACGCTGATCATCTTGCCGCCCGCCTGCTCGATCCGCCGCAAGCCCGCCTCATGCGCCGCAACCGAAGTGCCGCCGACAGCATCGGCGACGACATAGACCTCGTAGCCGGAGACGAGTGCGTCGATCGCCGGGAAGGTCAGGCAGGCCTCGGTCCAGAGCGCCGTCATGATCAGTTTCTTGCGCCCGGTCGCTTCGATCGCCTGGCGGAATTCGACATCCTCCCAGGAATTGATTGTGGTGCGATCGATGGTTGGAATGCCCTTCAGGGCCTTCTGGACCTGCGGGATCGGCGGCTTGTTGAGGCCGGTCTTCACATTCACCGTCGAGTGGACGATCGGCAGCCCATAAGCGACGGCCGCCTTCGCGGCACCGACGATGTTGTTGATCATCAACTGTCGGTCCATCGAGGCGATCGAGTTCACCTGAACCGGCTGATAGTCGATGATGATGAAGGCCGAATTCTGCGGCGTCAGCAGGTGATCCTTGCGCGGGTCGCGAATGGCTTCGCTTGTCATGACGTCATCCTCGCTGTTGCTTTGGCACGCTGACCGGTGCCTTGACGGTGGCGCAGCCGCGCCGGGCGCCCGCGACATCGTCGCCTCAGGGTCCGAACGGGCAGGTCAGCCTAGCACCGCGATTCAGCCCCGGAAGCGTACCGCTCCCGAACTCTGTGTTCTTTCTGGTCGAACAATGGTGCTGTGCATGACCTCGCCATCCCCCACGGTGAGGCTCATAATCGCTGCCCGGAAACTCAGGGCCGATGATACAGCGGCGATCGATCCCGATTCCRCTTGGTCCGTGCGCAAGGGAGACGCCGATGAGCTGGCTACCGACGGAAGACCCCATCACGGGCGATCGAAAATCCTGCGATGCACTCGAACTTGTCGTCGTTCCGCGCGTGCGCGACCTCGGCGGCTTCAACGTCCGGCGTGCGCTGCCACATGGAAGGCGCCAGATGGTCGGCCCTTTCATCTTCTTCGATCATTTCGGGCCGGTGCAGTTCATCGCCGGTCATGGCATGGATGTCAGGCCTCACCCTCATATCGGCCTCGCAACAGTGTCCTACCTGTTCGATGGACGCATCATGCACCGGGACAGCGAAGGCAATGTGCAGGAGATCAGCCCGGGCGCCATGAATCTGATGACGGCGGGACGGGGCATTTCCCATTCCGAGCGCACGCCTGAAACCGATCGCGACGGGACCCACACGATGCTCGGGCTGCAAAGCTGGATTGCGCTTCCTGTCGCGCAGGAGGAGATCGCTCCCTCCTTCCAACATTATGGCGCGACGGATCTGCCGACCATCCAGGACCAGGGCGTGAAGGCGCGGATCATCGCCGGTTCCGCCTTCGGCAAGGCGGCGCCCGTCAGCATGGCCTCTGAGTGGTTCTATGTCGAAGTATCGCTTGGCGCAGGCATGAGCGTTCCGCTCGACGCCGATCATGAGGAGCGTGCGATCTATGTCGTCAGCGGCGAGATCGATATCGCGGGCGACCTGTTCGAAGGCCCGCGCCTGTTGATCTTCAAGCCGGGCGACCGGATCACGGTCCGCGCGACCCAGCCGACGACAATGATGTTCCTGGGTGGCGCTGCGCTCGAAGGTCCCCGTTACATCTGGTGGAACTTCGTGTCATCGAGCAAGGAGCGCATCGAGCAGGCCAAGGAAGATTGGAAGCAGGGGCGTTTCGGGCATGTGCCCGATGAGAGCGAATTCATTCCTCTTCCGGAATAGCCAGGCAGTTCGCAGCGGGCGCGCGGGCGGTTCCCAGCCTGCTTTCAGCCGTCGATGATATCGTCATATTCGGGATGCCTGCTGGCCCAACCCGCCATGAAGGAGCAGCGGAGGACGATCTTTCGCCCACTGGCACGGATGAGATCGAAGGTCCCCTTCGCCAGCCTGGAGCCGATGCCCTGACCTGAAAGCTCCTGCGGTACTTCCGTGTGGGTCAGCACGACACGGTTTGCGTCGAGCCGATAATAGGCCAGGGCCAAGCCTCCATCGACCGCCAGTTCGAAGCGGTTCAGGTCCGGGCGGTCGATGACGATGCCATCCATGGCTTTCTTCCCTCCTTGTCGGTTCACGCAAGTTCGAGGCTGCTCCCTTCCCGGTCACCGGGAACGGAGCAATCCGAACAGGCTGCGGATTTGACGATGTCCGCCTCCCATTGCCAAGGCGAGGAGAAGCCCCCCGAACAGGCCGGCATTCTGGAGAAAGATCACGCTCTGGGGCAGGGGGATCGGGCCCGTATCATTCCAGGGGGCATGAGCAACCACGGTMGCCATCGCGGTAAATCCCGCGAGCAGTCCCGCACCGATCCAACTCGTCCGTGGCCAGACCAGCAGGGCTGATCCGCCCAGCTGCGTCACGATGACGGCGGCCGCCATGAGGGTCGGTAGCGGCAATCCATTATGGGCCATTTCCTGTACTGCGCCGCCAAAGTCGAACAGCTTGCTGAGACCGCTGAAGACGAAGCCTCCGGCCAGCAGCATGCGGGCGAGCAGATATCCGGAATGATGTGTCTCGACCTCGGGCGAAGCCCGGTCGCTGGACGAAGTCGGCACTCGAATAGACATGKGTGTTCTCTCCCTGGGGGATTACAAGAGCTTTCCGGGCAGCATGGTCTTGCGGAAGCCAAATGCGATCAGGATCGATGCGAGCATCAGGATGCCGAGCAGCAGGAACGCGTCGCGATAGGCCAGGACGAAGGCTTCCCGTTGCAGCGTGCGGGCGATGAGGGCGGTAGCTGCCCGCGTCGCTTCGATCTCGGGCAGGCGCGACGAGAACATCTGCGACAGCGTCTCGATCCGCTGCGTGGCCTGGATGCTTGCGGTCGTGACATGCTGGCCGAGCAGGTTCGAATGCACCTGTTCCTGAACCCGGACGAAGGTGCCAACGGCGGCCACGCCAACCGCCGAGCCGACCGTGCGCAGGATGTGAACAAGCGATGCGATCCAGGGAATTTCGCGCAGCGAGATGTCTTCGGTGATCAGGACCATGATCGGAATGGCCAGGAATGGCGCGGCGCTCGACTGCACGACAAGGGGAACGAGAACCTGGCTCGCGTTCCACTGGCTGGTCAGGCCTGCCATCATCAGGAGGCCGACGCCCTGCAGCGCGGCGCCGAAGACAAGCAGGCGGCGCGGATCGACCCTGTAGCAGAGGCTGGCGACGAKCGGCATAAGGAGCAGCTGCGGCAAGGCGGAGGCCAGGAACACGCTGCCGCTCTCGAGCGCCCTGTAGCCCTGCACCCGGGCGAAATATTGCGGCAGCACGAGAGCTGATGACATCACCGCGATGCGCGTCAGGAACATCATGAACAGGCCGAGCCCGGTGTTGCGCCGCCAGAGCAGGCGGGGATCGACCAGCGGATCGTGATGCAGGAGCGCGTGGACCAGGGCGCCGCCGAGGAGAAGCGTGGCCGAGGCCGCCAGTCCGGTAATAAGCCCCGAGGCGAACCAGTCGAGGCGGTTTCCCTGATCAAGCGCAGTGACAAGAGCCGCCAGCCCGAGTGAAAGCGCGATCAGGCTGAAACCGTCAGGCCTTCGAAAGCGCATGTACTTGATCGGATCGCGGGTCAGGCCATAGGACCCGGCGAACAGCGTCAATGTTCCCGGCAGCACGTTCAGCCAGAACAGGTACTGCCAGGTGAAGTGGTCCATCACCCAAGCTTCGATCGACACCGAGAGGCTCGGTGTGAAGGCTGAGATCAACGCATAGAAGGAGAGGCCATACAGGCGCATGGGCTGAGGCAGATGACGCATCGTCACCGCATAGGCCATCGGGATCAGGACGCCGGCACTGAGCCCGCGCAAGGCCTGGAACATCAGCAGGACAGTGAGTGACGGGCTGAACGGCGCGGCCAACGAGAAGAGCGTGAAGAGCAGGGAACCGAGGAGCACGCCGCGGGCCGGGGACAGGATCCCGCGTAGCCAGACCGCGGCTGGGATAGCGGCAACCTCCGCCGTAATGTAGGCGGTCGTGATCCAGGAGCCTTCATCGGCTCCGATMCCGAGCGCGCCCCGAATGTCGGCGAGGCCGATTTCAGTCAAGCGCGCATTCACGAGTGCGGTGAACGTGCCGAGCAAGACCGCCGCGACACCGACCAGTGCGCGCAGGCTCGGTGCGGCCGCGATTGGACGCGCAGGGGCTGCGGGATGGATTGCGGTCGCCATGATCGAGCCTCCCGAGGTTGCGGGTTCAGCGTTGAGCCTGTTCCGGCGCCAACCGGTCGGTGTGGATCGTCGTGACGACCGACATTCCGGGACGCAGCAGCCCCTCCAGTTCCGGAGTGGAGTCGAGCGCGATCCGAACTCCGATACGCTGGGCGACCTTGGTGAAATTGCCGGTTGCGTTATCCGCCGGCAGCAAGCTGAACTCCGCGCCGCTGGCGGGCGACAGACGCTCGACGCGGCCGGTCAGGGCGCGGCCAGGGAAGGCATCGATCGTCACGCTGACGGCTTGGCCTGGCCGGACCTGCGAAAGCTGGGTTTCCTTGTAATTGGCCACGACATGCACCCGTGGCAGCGGCACGATCGAGATGAGCTGCGACCCTGTGCGGACATATTGCCCTTCGCGGACCGAACTCGCGTTGGTGATGCCGTCGATCGGGGCAGAGATCCGCGTGTAGCCGAGATCGACGCGCGCAAGGTCGAGAGCCGCGCGCCGGCTTTGCAGTTCGGCTCGAGCCTGCTGATCCTGGGTTCCAAGCACCGCGAGCTGTTGCCGCTGAACTGCGATTTCAGCCCGCTTCTCCAATAGTCGCGCATCGAAGCGCTTCGTATCGGCTACGGCGAGTTCGAGCCGCTGTGCCGTCGTCCAGCCGTCGCGTGTCAACGCCTCCTGCCGACCGCGTTCCTGAACGGCACGGTCGCGATCAGCCAGGATGGCCGCGATGCCGGCTTCTGTCTGAGCGATGACATAATGCTGCAGCTCGGTCCGGCTTTCGGTATTGCGCAAGGCGGCATCGGCTGCTGCGACGCCGGCTTCTGCCTGTCTGACGCGCGCCGCGTGTTCCGTGTCTTCGATCTCGAACAGTGCGTCGCCCGCCTTTACCGGCTGAAAGTCCGCGACCACGACCCGGGTGACCCGGCCCCCGGTTTGCACGCTGACCGGAACGGTGTCGGCTCGAAGATAAGCGTTGTCGGTCGTCTGGTCGGTAAGCCCCGCGATCCAGTGTCCCCATCCCAGAGGGATGACGATGGCAAGCCCGACGCCTCCCACCAGCACGGAGGTGCGGGCGAGGTTGATCAGCGCGCGGCGCGGCTTTCTCTTGTGCTGTGCCGGTTGTTCGCTTGTCTTTGCGGCGGGGCCTTCTGCCGGGCGAAGGCGGGCGACTGCAGCGCTCATGTCGATGTTCCTCACCGGCCAATCTGATCTGCCGGGTGCGGCCCGAATATGGGATCTCAGGGCTTATGATTGAAATGAAACTATGCCATTTGAAGAATGAGTGCTGCTCATATGGCTTCCCCTCGATGAGAGCGGGGCACCTCGTGAGACGAAGGGAGCTGCGGAGCGCTTCGGCTGCCGGCTGTRGTCGCAAGGCAGGCGGCCAGGCTGTCTGGCGAAGGGACGAAGATGAAACCTGCCATTCACAAGCTGCGTGCCGAGGCGGTTTCCCCTGGCGAGCTCGGTTCCGGGGGCAGCTGGCGGTCCGGTCGCGAAGGAGCGCGAGCAAGAGCTCCCCGGTTCTCAATTGGATAAAGCTCGGCCAATGAGCATCCTTCACAAGCTTGATTTGAATCTCATCCGCGTCTTCGATGCGGTCATGGAAGAGCGAGGCGCCTCCCGCGCCGCTGCTCGCCTGGGTTTGACCCAATCAGCCGTCAGTCATTCCCTGAACAAGCTGCGGCGGATCCTCGACGACGAATTGTTCGTACGCGGCCCCGGCAGAATGCACCCGACGCCGCGCGCTGAAGAGTTGGCACAGCCGATCAAGAGCGCACTTCGTCAGATCGAGGCGGCGTTTCACGGGCCTGTATTCGAACCGGGCTCATCTGAGACGCGCTTCGTCATTGCTACATCCGACTATGTCATCGGCGCCCTGATGCCGCCCGTTCTTTCAAAACTGGGACGGATCGGGCCTGGCCTGCGGTTCTGGCTGCGCCCGTTCAATGATCTCAACCTCGTGGAAGAACTCGATCGCGGAACCCTGCATCTCGTCATTGGAGCGTTCGGGCGCGTCCCGTCCCGCCTTGTCATGGAGCCTCTTTTCACAGGACCGAATGTCTGGGTCATGCGGAGAGGGCATCCTGCTGCGACCGGCACCTTTGGTGTGGAGGAACTGGCGGAATTCCCGCATCTCGACATTCTCATCGCCGGCCAAGGCGCAATGACTGCGGGCGGAACAATCGACCAGGAGGGCCTCGAACGGGCCTATGTCAGCAGCAATCCGCTCCAGCTCGAAGCGCTGATGGCGGAGCGTGGCCTGACACGCAAGGTCGGGGCGGTTGTGTCTCATATTCTCACGGTGCCCCCGATTATCGCTGCCACCGACATGATTGCGTTCGTCCCCAAGCAATTGGCGGAGCAGAATCCGGGGCTTGAATTCCGTGATCCGCCCTATCCAAGCCCGGCGCTTCAGATCTCGATGCTGTCCCACCGCACGATGGGAGCACACCCATCGGTTGCCTGGTTGCGGCAGGAATTGGTCCGGGAGCTTGCGAGCCTGTCGGGCTAGGCGTGCTCCGAACGCAATGATCCTGCGGGCCATGCGTGCGTTCGGGGCCTGTGCCGGGCGGCACAGGGGCAGGGGGCAGTCCTCTCCAAGACCGGCGGCCAATCTCCTCGGAAGGGTGAGTTCATTGCCGCGATGGCCCGGGCACAACATGCAGTGTCGTCCCTAGACGTCACTTCCACCCCGTTTCAATTCCCAGGTCAGTATCGCCAGTGCGAGCCGTTCGAGCTCGAGGTCCGTCATCGGATTATGGGCGGCTGCGGCGTGGATCTCACCGGCACGCGCACAAGCACGCAGGTAATCGGCCTCCGAATTCAGCACGATTGGGCGCCGGCCAGGGAACTCGGGAGCGCGGTTTCGGCGGCGCTCTGGTCGTTCGTCACGCATTCCTGATCATCGCGTTTTTGACCGCCATCGATCGCCATCCTCGAATGCCATCATGGTGCGGCGAGAGGTTAGGCTCATCGCTGCCGATGACAACCCTGCGTTGCGATCGTTGGATGGTTTCGTTAATCAAGCACTAACCGCTGGGAATGGCACCATGAACAGCCGCGGCCGTTCGACCTTGACCTTCGCCAGCAAAGCGGGAGCCGCCACGCTTCAGTCGCGCAGTCCCGACGCGATCGGGTTGGCGAACGAGGCGATCGCCGGCAGCAGGCTKAGAACGGTGCCGACGACGAACAGCAGGGCGATCTGCAGGAATTCAGGCTTGTCCAGTGCGATCGTGAGGCGAAGGCCGGTCTGCGCCTCGATCAGGCCTGACAGGACGCCGGCAGCAGCACCACCGAGCAACAGCCCGGCGATACAGCCGAGCGCCATCAGCAGGGCCATGCCGAGCCAGATCACGAGCAGGACGTAGAGCCGGGATGCGCCCATGGCACGCAATACGGCGTAGCGCCGCCGCCGCAGCCCGGTCACCGCAATCAGCAGCAGAAGGATCGAGGCCAGCACCAGCGTCGCATTCAGCGTGGAAGCGAAGACAAGCACACCACGCGCGTCGCCGAGCGAGCGATAGATCCCGACCAGGACTTCGGCGGGAAAGAACGCCATCGTCCCGCCCTGGCGATACTGGCTGCGCAGGGCATAGGCCCCGGCCACGCTGCGCGGCTTGACGACGATCGCGGGCACGCCGGGCACAGGCACGCCATCGAAGGGCGGCCCGATCGTCTCGGTGCCTGCGGCGTGTCCATTGCCGAGCCCGTGAACCTCCCAGACGCTCTCGATCGGTACCAGGATCGCGCGGTCCCAGGGCGATCCGAGCGGCGGCAGGCGGCCGACGATGGTGTAGTCGTGGCCGGCATGGCGGTGTCCGGCCTCGTCCTCATCCTCCTCGCCCGCTTTATGAGTCTGGCCGGCAACACCATGCGACGGCGTGATGCTCTCGCCGAGCCGATAGTCGACATCGGCGCCGATCAAGGCTTCGCGTTCCCTGGCGAAGAGGCGCCCCTCGCTCGGTGTGACGCGGCCCCAGCGCGTGGCAAAGGCCGCGGTCGTGCCGATGATCGGATAGCCACGTGTGACGTCGCCGAAGGCGATCGGCGCGAAGGCGGCGACACGCTCGTCCCGGGCCAGCGACTGCAKGACGCTTCCCTCCATCAGCGGGATCGCGTCGAGCTGCAGATAGACCGTCGACATCAGCAACTGGGTCTGGCTGCCGGGCGCACCGATGAGGAGGGCGAAGTCATCCGCCGCGGCGGCCGAACTCTGCCGCAGCGCCCGCTCCTGCGCGCCGATCGCCACGCCGACTGCAACCGCCAGCGCTATCAGGACGACAATCGCGGCCGCCGTCCAACGCAGGGCGCGAAGATCGGCGAGGATCATTGCGAAGGGATTCATGCGGCCTGCTTCGCAATCGGAGACGCGGCCTTGATGTCGAGCCGATGCTTCATCCGCGCCAGGAGCGCGGCATCATGCGTGGCGCAAATCAAGGTGGCGCCGGCCTCAACGGCCGCATCGACCAGCAAGGCGCCCACCTCATCGGCATGGGCCGCATCCAGACTGGCCGTGGGTTCGTCGGCGAGGATCATGGCAGGCTGCCGGCAGACCGCGCGGGCAATCGCAACCCGCTGCTGCTCGCCACGTGAAAGTACTCCTGTCCGGCGGCGCAGATCAGTGAGACCCATGCGCGCGGCGACGGTCTTGGCATGCTCCCGCTCGGCCGGGCCAACCCTCCAGGATGAGAAGGTCGTGGGCAGCGTGATGTTGCCAAGGATGTCGAGTTCCGGGATCAGGTGGAAATCCTGGAAGACGGAGCCGAGCGTCGAGAGACGCCAGCGGTCGCGATTGCCGGGCGACAGGGAGGAGATCTCCGTCTCGCCCCATGAGACCCTGCCTGTGCTCGGCACGATCAGCCCGGCAATCAGGTGCAGAAGCGAGGTCTTGCCGGAGCCTGAGGGGCCGCGCAAACCGATATGAGCGCCGGAAGGCACTGTGAGTTCGGGAACGTCCAGCACGCGGAAAGGGCGCCCGTCGCCGCCGCGATGGTCGAGTGTCACGTTTGAAAGCCGCAATGTCCGAGCGGCGGATCGCTCAGGCGAGTGTGAAGCGGGCATCGACGAGTCTGATCTGGCTGACGAAGCCGGTTTCCTGATCCGTGGCCGAGCCTATCTCCAKCCGACCCGACACGACGACCTTGCGACCGGCGCTGACCATTGGCGTGATCTCCTTCATGAAGACGACGACGATGTCGACTGGCCAGTCGGCATCCGATTGGCAGAACGGGCAGATCGCCAGCGGCTCGCGCGTGAGCACGAAGAAGTGGCTTTCCGGCTTCAGCGGAGGCGCCATGTAGCCGGTCAGGCGTACCTCTTGTCCGCGCAGGGCCGTGACGCGGTCCGAAAACTGGAAGCCGAGCACGCCGAAGGATCTGTAGAGGCCGTCGAAGGCGATCGTGGCCGGCTCCGCCGCTCGGACATCCCTGCAAAGCAGGGCCACCGCGAGACCCGTGAGG
>NZ_JBFTLD010000237.1:0-10944 GCF_056396265.1 Allobosea sp. 05T422_2
GGTATAGGCCTTGATCGAATTGCGCTCGTAGCGCGCCATCGAACGGTCGTAACGGGCTGTCTCGCGAGCCTCTGCTCCGAAATACTTCACCGTCTCATAGTTGAGCAGCGAGTCGATCGCCTTCGAATTGGCGTCGGTATCGGACTCGTTCATGGCGCCGCGAATGGCGATGCGCCATTCGGTGGCCTTGATCGTGTAGGCCATGTAGGTCGTCACCATCACCACCAGCACGACGACATAGAGCCAGTCGAACATCGTCAGCAGCACGGCGGTGATCAGGGCGACTTCGACCACGACCGGCACCAACTGGTTCAGGCCGAGGCGGACCATTTCCTCGATGCCGTTGCGGCCGCGCTCCAGCACGCGGGTCAGACCGCCGGTCTTGCGCTCGAGATGGAAGCGCAGCGAGAGATAATGCAGATGACCGAAGGTCTGCAGCGCCAGCGTGCGCACCGCATGCATGAACACGGGTGCGAACAACGCGTCGCGCATCTGGATGAAGGCCGAGGAGCCGACGCGCGCCAGCCCGTAGATCAGCGTCAGGGTCAGCGGTGCGCCGACCAGCCAGGGCAGCCAGCGCCCGAGACTGGTCGGCGTGTTCGCCAGGGCATCCGTCGCCCATTTGAAGGTGAAGGGCACGCCCATCAGCACCATGCGGCCAATGACCAGCAGGATGAAGGCCGCGACCACGCGCTTGCGTAGATCGGCGCGATCCGGTGGCCAGAGATAGGGCCAGAGCGCACGGAAGGTCGCGACAAAGCCGGAGCCGGGTTGCAGGACGGCCGAGTGGGCGAAGTTCGACGCTGGAGGCGGCGCGGCAGGCGGGGACATTTTTCAAACAGTTCCAAGTTGAACCGCCCATATATCCGCGATCGCGGGCGAATGCATGAGCCTTGCTGCAAGTCGGGGATTGCGGAACACGCGCGCCGGCTTGGCCTTGTTCTCGTCGAAGGACCGGTGTGAGATGGCGTCGGAGCGGTCAATGCTCGGATCGGGGAAAGAAACAGCCATGAGAGCTCAACGGGTTATCCTTGCCGGCCTGATCGGCGCCAGCGTCTCACTCTGCCTCGCGACGCTTCCCGCCCTGGCGCAATCAGCGCGGCCGCCGGCACAGATCAAGGTAACCAATGCCCGCAGCGTGCCATTGAACACGCTCGAAATCACCACCTCGGGTGAACAGCCCCGCCTCGTCGCCAAACTCGCCAAGCCGCTCGCTCCCGGAAAGAGCGCCGTGCTGAAACTCAACAAGCCGGCAGGCTGCAGCTATTTCGTGCTCGGTCGCTTCAGCGACGAGGTCGAAAACGACAATGACGGCGTCGATCTCTGCAGGGAAAAGACGATCCGCCTGACGGATTGAGCCGCCAGGGCCATCATGGCCGGGCCTCGTCCCGGCCATTCCCGACCGCGGCGGCACCGCCGAACGCTCATCCGCAGAATGATTGCCAGGTGGGCGCTGCGCCTCACCCGGGAATCGCGGCGGATCAAAAGCCCTCGTCGCTTACGCCGTCGCGCCGGCCCGCATCAGCTTGTAGGTGATCGAGTCGACCAGCGCCTGGAACGAGGCGTCGATGATGTTGGCGCTGACACCGACCGTGGTCCAGCGTTCGCCGGTCTCGTCAGCGGATTCGATCAGGACGCGCGTCACCGCATCGGTGCCGCCCTGGAAGATGCGGACCTTGTAGTCGACGAGCCGCAAGCCGCCGATCAGCGACTGATAGCGGCCGAGATCCTTGCGCAAGGCGACGTCGAGCGCATTGACCGGACCGGCAGAGCCCTCGGCAGCCGAGATCAGCAGCTCGTCGCCGACCTGCACCTTCACGATCGCCTCGGAGAAGGTGACGAGCTCGCCATTGGCGTTGTAGCGGCGCTCCACATTCACCTTGAAGCGCTCGACCGTGAAATAATCCGGCACCTCGCGCAGGATCCGCTTGGCGAGCAGGAAGAAGGAGGCGTCGGCCCCCTCGAAGGCGTAGCCTTGCGCCTCCTTGTCCTTGAGCTCGTCGAGCAGGCGCCCGAGCCGCGGATCGTCGCGCCCAAGCGTCACGCCGATGCGCTCCAGCTCGRCAACGAGGTTGGACTTGCCGCCCTGGTCGGAGATCAGGACCTTGCGGATATTGCCGGTCGCTTCCGGCGCGACATGCTCATAGGTGCGCGGGTCCTTCAGCACCGCTGAGGCATGGATGCCGGCCTTGGTCGCGAAGGCAGACGAACCGACGAAGGGCGCGTGCCGGTTCGGGGCGCGGTTCAGCATCTCGTCGAGGGCCCGCGAAACATGGGTCAGCTCGCCGAGCTGCTGCTCGTCGACATTGATGCTGAAGCGCTCGCGATACCTGTCCTTCAGTTTCAGCGCGCCGATCAGCGTCACCAGATTGGCGTTGCCGCAGCGCTCGCCGAGCCCGTTCAGCGTGCCCTGGATCTGGCGGACCCCCGCCTCGACCGCCGCCAGCGAATTGGCAACGGCGCAGCCGCAATCGTCATGGGCATGGATGCCGAGATGATCGCCCGGCACGACCTTGGCGACCTCGGCAACGATGGCGCCGACCTCGTCCGGCAAGGTGCCGCCATTCGTGTCGCAAAGCACGACCCAGCGCGCGCCCGCCTCATAGGCTGCCCGCGCGCAGGCCAGCGCATAGTCGGGATTGGCCTTGTAGCCGTCGAAGAAATGCTCGCAGTCGAGCATCACCTCGCGTCCGGCCGCCTTCGCGGCCTTCACGCTGTCGGTGATCCCCTCGAGATTGTCCTCGAGCGAGATCTCGAGCGCGACATGGACATGGTAGTCCCAGCTCTTGGCGACGAAGACGATGGCGTCGGCCTTCGCCTCGAGCAGGGCAGCGATGCCCGGGTCGTTGGCGGCCGAGCGCCCTGCCCGCTTGGTCATGCCGAAGGCAGCGAACTTGGCCTTCGAAGTCGGCTTCTCCGCGAAGAAGGCGGTATCGAGCGGGTTCGCCCCGGGATAGCCGCCCTCGACATAGTCGATGCCGAGCTTGTCCAGCATGGCGGCGACCGCGCGCTTGTCGTCGAGCGAGAAGTCGACTCCGGTGGTCTGGGCGCCGTCGCGCAGCGTCGTATCGAAAAGATGGACGCGGGCGCTCATCGCCCGGCCCTCATCCGATAGCGCAGCACACGCGGCATCACCATGGCGAGCATGACGAGCTTCATGGCGACCGAGAGCGCACCGGCGCGCCGGATCTTCGGGGCATCCCGGTTCATCGTTTCACTTCCCATGTCATGTCCGTCTCATGGAGCGTCGCTCCATCGAGATCGTGCCAAAGCGTGTCCTGGACCTCGTCGCCACGACGAAGAATATCGGCGTTCCAGAAGCGACGAATGCGAAAGCCCTGCTCCTTCAGCCAAGCGTCCCGAACGGCGTCATAGGTGCTTTCTGCATGGTGGCCGCCATCGGCTTCGACGATCAGTCGCTTCGACGGACACACGAAATCGACGATATAGGAACCGATCTGGACCTGCCGACGGAACTTGAAACCGCTGAACCGCCTGTCGCGCAGGAGGTGCCAAAGCTTGCGCTCGGCCTCCGTCGGCTCCTTGCGCATCGAGCGCGCGCGCTGGCCGAGCTTGGCACGCAGCGACGGCGCATGCTCCCCTTCTCCCCCTGCGGGAGAAGGTGGCCGCGCAGCGGCCGGATGAGGGGTCGCGCTTCCCTGTCCGGTTGAAGCAGAATGAGCCGAAGGCCGGCAAGCGTCGCGCGACCCCTCACCCCAACCCTCTCCCGCAAGGGGAGAGGGGGCTTGGTCGCGGTTCATCGCTTGACCTGCCATGCTGTCGTGGGCTCGCCCGTCGCCGGGTCCTTGCCATCCTTGAGCTGGATGCCGATCGCCGCAAGTTCGTCGCGGATGCGATCGGACTCGGCAAAGTCCTTGGCGCGACGTGCTGCAAGCCGGCGCTGGATCAGATCGTCGACACGCGTCGCGAAGCCGTCATCGGTCGCCGTCCGGATGAGGAACTCCTGTTCCTTCCGCCCCCAGGCCTGACGATTCAGGCCGAGGAAATCGACGCTTGCCGCCAATGCGCGCGCAGCCTTCGGATCGCCGGCCTTCGCTTCGCGTGCGAGACCGTGAAGCCGCGTCATCATCTTGGCCGTGTTCAGGTCATCGGCCAGCGCGGCGATGATTTCGGCATCCACGTCGCTTGKAGTGGCCTGCGGTTCCGTCGGAATGCCACGCAGGACTTCCTCCCAGCCACCGATGATGGACTCGACCTCCTCCAGCGACTTCACCGTCCAGTCGATCGGCTGACGATAATGCGTCTTCAACATCGCAAGGCGCAGCACTTCGCCCGGCCATGTCCGGCCGCCGAAGGCATCGGTCTGCAGCAGTTCGTTGATGGTGACGAAGTTGCCGAGAGACTTCGACATCTTCTCGCCTTCGACCTGCAGGAACCCGTTATGCATCCAGATATTCGCCATGCGGCCGGCGCCATCGGCACCGCCGAAGGCGCAGCAGCTCTGGGCGATTTCGTTCTCATGATGCGGGAAGACGAGGTCGATGCCGCCGCCATGGATGTCGAAGACATTCCTGGCGGGGTCATCGCAGGCGAGCCCGCCGCCGAAGGGTGCGAGCAGCTTCGCCATCGACATGGCCGAGCACTCGATATGCCAGCCGGGGCGGCCGGGCGTGGCGATGCCGGCCGGGGAAGGCCAGCCGGGGTCGATGCCGTCGCGGCTTGGCTTCCACAGCACGAAATCCATGGCATCGCGCTTGTAGGGCGCGACATCGACACGGGCGCCGGCCATCATCTCGTCCAGCGAACGCCGGGCGAGCGAGCCGTATTTCGGTGCCTTCCCCAGGCTCGCCACAGCCGGCACATGGAACAGCACATGCTCCTCGGCGACATAGGCGATGCCACGGGCGATGAGGCGCTCGATGATCGCCTTCATCTCCTCGATATGGTCGGTGGCGCGCGGCTCGGCATCGGGGCGCAGATTGCCCAGCGCATCGACATCATTGTGGAACTGCGCCGTCGTCGTCTGCGTGACCCGGGCAATCGCCTCGTTCAGCGGCAGGCCCGGAAAGTCGCGGGCGGCGCGCGCATTGATCTTGTCGTCGACGTCCGTGAGGTTGCGGGCATAGGTGACATGCTCGGGGCCATAGAGATGGCGGAGCAGCCGGTAGAGCACGTCGAAGACGATGACCGGGCGGGCATTGCCGATATGGGCGTAGTCATAGACCGTCGGACCGCAGACATACATGCGGACATTGCCGKGATCGATCGGCGCGAACGTCTCTTTCGTCCGCGTCAGCGTGTTGTAGAGCCTTAAAGTCGGCGTCATCGAAACGGTCCTGGCGAATAGGCGACGAGAAGCGTGGTCCGGGCCGCTGGCCGGGGGCGCTTTCTGTCGGGTCGTTTCAGGACGATGACGTGAGCAGCCGGCCAGCGAAAGCTAGCGGCAAATAATGCAAATCCGGATGGCGGCCTGCGTCATGAAAAACTGATTGCCTGTGCGCGGGCTTTGCGTCAAGAGGGCGCCCGAGTTTGTTGCGCCGCAACATAGCTGACGCCGAATTCATTCAAATTTAACGGACTGGAACCATCCTCATGCTTCGAAGGTTCTTTGGCCTGTCGGGTCACGAGGAAAGATCGAGAATGCGCCGCGCCATCGCCCTGATCGGCCTGTTCGGAATCGTCGGAGCCGGCCTCTCGCTCGCAGTCCTGCCGACCTCGAAGACGGTGGCCGCTTCCAACGACCAGCGCATTTTCCTGATTCCGGCGAGCGACGGCTATGGCGTCGCCGACTGCCTGTCCTCGAAGACTTCGGAATGCGGCAAGATCGTCGCCGATGCCTGGTGCGAGGCCCAGGGTTTTGCGAAGGCGACAGCCTTCGGCATCGCCTCGCGCGAAGATTTCACCGGTTCGGTCTCGAAGCCTGTCATCACCGAACCGGCCGAACAGCCGCTCTCGATCACCTGCGGCGGCTGAGCCTGCGGCTCACCTCACCCAATCCGAGCATTTCGGCGCCTCGCCTACCCCGCCCCAGGGCATGATCGGGACGGTGGATGTCGAATTCTGCGGCGACCCGTCGATCAGCTTGTCGGAATAGACGAGATAGACCAGCACGTTGCGCTTGATGTCGCAGCCGCGCACGATCTGCATCTTCTTCCAGACCATCGAGCGGCGCTCGCGGAAGACGACATCGCCCTGCTCGAACTTCTCCTTGAACTTGATCGGACCGACCTGACGACAGGCGAGCGAGATCTCCGAGACCTCCTCCGCCACCCCGAACATGCCGGAGACGCCGCCCTTCTCGGGGATAGTGTAGTGGCAGGCCACACCCTCGACGATCGGATCGTCGACGCCATAGACGGCGAGCTTGTCGTTCGGCGTCAGCATCTTCCAGACGGTCGATTTCCTGAAGATCAGGTCCTCCTGGGCCTGTGCGGCCCCGGTCAGACCGAGCCCTAGCGCCAACAGAGCCAGGGCCAGGGCGCGTGAAGAGGTGGTACCACAGGCGCGCATTCTCKATCTCCTGACTGTTCCGCGTAGCCGGCGCCGCATATGGGTTCTGAGGCGAAGCAATGCCAGAGGCGTCCGATGCAGACCAGCAAGATGCCGGCGACGACGCAGCCGATCCTCGCGACGGACCGCCTCATCCTCAGGCCGAGAACCATTGAGGATCTCGACCATGTCATTGCAATGAATTCCGATCCGGAGGTGATGCGACACATCGCGCCAGTCGGCACYGCCTTCATGAGCAGGGAGGCCGTGGCGAAGCGCAGCTTCACCCATGTCGATCGGGGGCTGGGCTACTGGTCGATCAGCCCGCGCGAAAGCCCTGGCGCGTTGCTGGGCTATGTCGCGCTGTTCCCCGGCGCTCCGGCGACGGCGCAGATCGAGCTGAGCTACCGCTTCGAGACGCGCCATTGGGGMCGGGGTTATACGACGGAGGCGGCCTCGCGCCTGCTCCAGCACGGTTTTGGCCCATTGGACCTAACCGAGGTGGTCATCCTCACGCACCCGTTGAACGCGGCATCCCTTCGTCTGGCGGAGAGGCTCGGTTTCCAGCGCGAGAGCGACCGGTGCTCATGGCTGATGGGCGATCCGCACTTCCTCTGCGCCTTCTTCCGCCTCGGCCGCGCCGGCTGGCTTGCCACCCATGACGCAGCCGCGGCACCGGTCGTCACACCGCCAGTGGCTTGAACACCAGATAGGCCGCGGCCAGCGCGCCGAGCACGCCGAGCGTGAACAGCACCAGCTTCAACTGCGTGAAGCCGCTCGCCATGGCGACATCGCCCGCCTCGACCCGGGGGTATTTGTCGAGCAGCCGGGCAATGACAAAATTCTCGACGACATCGCAGAGCCCGCCGAAGAGCCAGCCGCCGCCGCATAATGCCGCCACCCACCAGGGATAGCCGCGCATCGCGACGCCCGCGACGATGATCGCGCCGACGATCGCATAGGTCAGGGCGAAGGCGACATCGGCCGGCAGCACCCGGTGACGGTAGCGGTTGCGGCGTTCCTCGCCATAAGCTGCGAAGAGCTTTTCGACATCGGCAGCGTTGAAGCCGTTCCAGTCGCTCTCGAGCATGCGGGCCACGCCCTGACGGCTCGCCCAGAGCCCGGTGAGCCAGAACATCAACATCACCAGCGCCGGCCCCCACAGGAAGAACGAGAGCGGGATGGCGCTGGAATAGAGCGGAACGGGATCGATCATCGCGGCCAAGGCTCCGGCAGAGGAAATGCGACGTTACCGCGCCTCGCGCGCCAGCGCCAAGGCCTGACGCAGGATCTCCACGTCACCGATATGATTGACGAAGATCAGGACGAGCCTTGCATTGAGCGCCACGCTCTCGGCCTCGGAGAGATCGCGATGCGCCTCCGCGATCATCCGGAACGCCGCGTCGGGATCGGAGAGATTCGGTTCCGTGACAAGTTCGCTGCTCATGCTGCGGCGCGCCCTTCCAKCCTCTCGATCGCGGCCGCCAGTTGCACAGGTGTCGCCTGGCGAAACCGCGCCGCGACATGGCCGTCAGGACGCAGCACGACGGCATCGCCCGGCGTCAATCCGTAACGTCGCGCCAGGGGCTCGTCTCCCCCATCTCTGGCGGGAACGTCGACCCACAAGGCGGCGGCAGGCGTCATGCCCTCGGCCGCCACCCCGCAGGCGATGATGACCGGCCGGCCCTCGGCCAGCGTCTCGCTCAGCCAGCGCCGCCCGCCGGCTGTGGATGGCAGCGCAGCGTCGTGGAAGGAGGTGCCCGCCGCGAGCCCCCCCTGCCAATCCGGGCCAGGCGTCGAAAGCGGCGACGCCAGATAGGTCGTCGGCTGCGAGAGACGCCCGGAATTGACGAAGCCCCGGGCGAAGCCGGCCTTGCCGGCCAGGGCAAGGGCCGCATCGCGCAAGACCCGCTCGCCTGGCGAGCGCGGCGCGATGAAATCCGTGGCGCGGGTCGAATGCAGGATATTCTCCTGCGCTGCTTCGACACGCTCCCTGTCATAGCTGTCGATCAGAGAAGCGGGACTCTGCCCTTTCACGACCAATGCCAGTTTCCAGCCGAGATTGTCGGCATCCTGGATGCCGGAATTGGCGCCGCGCGCGCCGAAGGGCGAGACCTGATGCGCCGCATCGCCGGCGAAGACCACCAGACCATGAACGAAGCGCGCGAGCCTGCGGCACTGGAAGCGGTAGACCGAGACCCATTCCAGCGCGAAATCGTCATGGCCGAGCATCTGCCGGATGCGCGGCCGCACGATCTCGGGCTGTCGTTCATGCTCGGGGTCGGCGTCGCGATCGAGTTGCAGATCGATGCGCCAGACATCGTCCGRCTGCTTGTGCAGCAGGGCCGACTGTCCGGAATGGAAGGGCGGCGCGAACCAGAACCAACGCTCGGTGGGGAATTCCGCCCGCATCTTCACGTCTGCGATGAGGAACTTGTCCTCGAAGGCCTCACCGCGAAACTCCAGGCCAAGCAGCGCGCGCGTCGGCGATCGCGCTCCGTCGCAGGCGACCACCCAGCCGGCATCGAACTGGTAGGGCCCATCCGGCGTCGCGATGGTCAGGAGCGCGCCGTCGCTACGAGGCTGGATKCCGGTGAGACGGTTCGACCAGCGCAGATCGATCAGCGCCTCCGCAGCCGCAGCGTCGGCCAACGCCGCTTCGACGTAATATTGCTGCAGGTTGATGAAGGCCGGCTGCTTGTGGCCAGGCTCGGGCAATAGATCGAACTCATAGAGCTGCTCCTGCCCGCGAAAGACCCTGCCCCGCTGCCAGGTGACGCCTTTCGCGACCATGCCTTCCGCGAGGCCGAGCCTGTCGAAGATCTCGAGCGTACGCTTGGCAAAACAGATCGCGCGCGAGCCCTCGCCGATGCGATCGGAATCATCGATCAGCACGACGGGAACGGCACGGCGCGCCAGATCGAGCGCGAGCGTCAGCCCGACCGGGCCGGCGCCAATGATGACAACCGGATGATGGGCCGGTTCGCGTGCATCYTGGTCAGGGCTGCGGCGATAGGCGAAACGGCGCAGCTCCGTCGTCATCCGATCGCCTCCGGCCCCTCGATCCCGAGCCCCCGCAGATCCGAGGCACGCCGGCCGGCATCGAAAGCGAGGAAATACTCATCGAGCTGCGGCGGCGCGACCGTCGTGCCGGCGAGCATGGCGTGGGCCTGGCCGCGATGATGGATCTGATGCTGGAAGAGATGCGCGAGCAGATCGTCGATCCGCTCGGGCACCTTGCCGTCATCGCCGCGATCGGTCTCGACCTGCCGTGCCAGCTCTGCCTCGCTCAACGCATCGCAGAAGGCGATCAGGCGGCGATCGGTCTGCCCCTGCACGATGAGGAGCGCGGCCGCGTCGAGCGGCCGGAAGGTATCGAAGACGGCGAGCCCGCGCCCGCCCTGCTCCAGGGCGTCGAGATAGAACTGATCGACCGAGAGATTGTGGTTCAAGGTCTCGTGGAGCGAGGGGAAGAAGCTCGTTCGCGTGGCCCTGAATGCCTCGTCGTCCAGTTCGGCGCAGGCGCGCAGCAGCCGGTCATTGGCCCAGCCATTGTTGCGGGCCGCCTTGCGCAGATAGGCGACGAGCGACACCGCCCTACCCTCGCAGGTCGAGCCACATCTGGCGATCGCGCTCGTCGGTCCAGATGCGGGGATGATCGAGCCCGTTGGCCTCGTCATAGGCACGCGAAACATTGAAGGGCAGGCAATGCTCGAAGATCACCCAGTCGCCATAGCCTGGCTTCAAAACGGCATGGACACGCTCGAAGGTCTCGCGGAGCGAGCKGCCCGCGCCGGCGTTCTGCTTCACGGCGTCATAGAGGTCGCTGAGAAAGGCGCGCGTGCCGCTGATGCCATCGGCGACCATCGCCGCATCGGTCAGCGCAGCGCCCCGGCCAGGCACCATCGCGACCGAGCCGAGGGCCGACAAATGGTCGAGCGTCGTCGGCCAGTCCTCGAAATGGGCATCGCCGCAATAGGGCGTCGCACCATATTCGACGAGATCCCCCGCGAAGGAGACCTCGGCATCGGGAATCCAGGCGACGATGTCGCCTGCGGTATGACCGCGCCCGAGCTTCATCAGCCTGACCTCGCGCTTGCCCAGCCAGATCGAGGCGGTGTCGGAAAAGGTCATGGTCGGCCAGGTCAGGCCCGGGCGGATCGAATCCGCGCCCTGGAAGAGCCGCGGAAACCGGCCGATCTCGCTCGCCTTGTCCTGCTCGCCGCGTTCCACGATCATCTCGCGGGCGACATCGGAGGCGACGATCTCGCGGGCGCTGTAGGCTGGCGCTCCCAGCACGCGGACCGCGTGGTAATGCGAGAGCACGACATGGCTGATCGGCTTGTCGGTGATCCTGCGGACGCGTTCGATCACGGTTTCCGCCATCTTCGGCGTCGCCTGCGCATCGAAGACGAGCACGCTCTCGTCACCGACGACGACCCCGGTATTGGGGTCGCCCTCGGCGGTATAGGCGTAGATGCCCCGGCCGATCTC
>NZ_JBFTLD010000238.1:0-10823 GCF_056396265.1 Allobosea sp. 05T422_2
GTCGACGTCCTCGCCATCGGCGGCGGCATGGCCAATACCTTTCTGGCCGCGCGCGGCGTCGATGTCGGCAAGTCGCTCTGCGAGCATGATCTCCTCGCTACCGCCCGCGAGATCGAGGAGAAGGCCAGGATTGCGGGCTGCGAGATCATGCTGCCGGTCGATGCGCTGGTCGCCCGTKAGTTCAAGGCCAATCCMGGACACCGCGTCGTGCCGATCACCGAGGTCGCTGCCGACGAGATGATTCTCGATGCTGGCCCGCTCAGCGTCGCCGAGGTCGTGCTCAAGCTCGACACCGTCAGGACGCTGGTGTGGAACGGCCCCTTCGGCGCCTTCGAGCTGCATCCTTTCGACACGGCGACGGTCACAGTCGCCAAGGCTGCGGCCGAGCGCGTCAAGGCCGGCCGGCTCGTGGCCGTCGCCGGCGGCGGCGACACCGTCGCAGCAATGAACCATGCTGGCGTCGCCGACGACCTGTCCTATGTCTCGACGGCGGGCGGTGCCTTCCTCGAGTGGATGGAAGGCAAGGCCCTGCCGGGCGTCGAGGCGCTGCGGACGCGGTAAGCCGCAACGCCTTCATCTTCCTGTTCCACGTCCGCACAGCAGGTCTGGCAGGGCTCCAATCGAACAATCGACGTGCCTGCCGACTTCGTCGGCTGGCCGGGGCCGCGCTGGTTGCCGATCGGCATCACCGGCCTTCTGGCTGCGGGCCCGGTGACTGAACCTCAGTCATCCTTGGACATATGCTCGGCTAAGCGCTCCCCGGAAGAGCTCGTCCAAAAGCAGGGACATGACCCTGCAGGCCTGGTCACGATGGCCGAGACCATACCGGCGACTTTGCCGAGCAGGCGCGCCTCATTGGAGCGCGCGGCCACGAACTGCATTCACGCTGCGGCCGCTTTCGCTTTGCCATGACGGGTCATCCGCACTAAATCCTCCCCGAACGCTCTAAGCCCAAAGGGAGGACCATCGTGGCCCGCATCACGCTTCGCCAACTGCTCGACCATGCCGCCGAGAACGATTACGGCGTGCCCGCCTTCAACATCAACAACATGGAACAGGCACTGGCGATCATGGCCGCAGCGGACGCGACCGATGCGCCCGTCATCATCCAGGCCTCGCGCGGCGCCCGCTCCTACGCCAACGACATCATGCTCAAGCACATGATGGACGCCGTCACCGAGATCTACCCGCATATCCCAGTCTGCGTTCACCTCGACCACGGCAACGAGCCGGCGACCTGCATGACCGCGATCCAGGCCGGCTTCACCTCGGTGATGATGGACGGCTCGCTCAAGGCCGACGGCAAGACCCCGGGGGACTGGGACTACAATGTCGGTGTGACCAAGACGGTGACCGAGATGGCTCATCTCGGCGGCATCTCGGTCGAGGGCGAGCTCGGTGTGCTCGGCTCACTGGAAAGCGGCGAAGGCGAGAAGGAGGACGGCCATGGCTTCGAGGGCAAGCTCTCCCACGACCAGCTCCTGACCAATCCAGAGGAGGCCGTGAAATTCGTCGCCGAGACCAAGGTCGATGCGCTCGCCATCGCCATGGGCACCTCGCACGGCGCCTACAAGTTCACGCGCAAGCCCGACGGCGCGATCCTCGCCATGCATGTCATCGAGGAGATCCACAAGAAGCTGCCGAACATGCATCTCGTGATGCACGGCTCCTCCTCCGTGCCGCAGGACCTGCAGGACATCATCAACCAGTATGGCGGCAAGATGCCCCAGACCTGGGGCGTACCGGTCGAGGAGATCCAGCGCGGCATCAAGCACGGCGTGCGCAAGATCAACATCGACACCGACAATCGCATGGCCATGACTGGCCAGATCCGGAAGATCCTCTCCGAGCATCCCGGCGAATTCGACCCGCGCAAATATCTGAAGCCCGCCATGGAGGCAATGACCAAGCTCTGCACGCTGCGCCTGCAGGAGTTCAACACCGCCGGACAGGCCTCGAAGATCAAGCGCGTCGCCACCACCGCCGAGATGGCCAAGCGTTACGCCAAGGGCGAGCTCGACCCGACCTTTGCGGGCAGGGCCGCGTAAGTCACACCGCTCGGACGGACGGACGGACGGATCGGCGCGGCGCGGCGCAGAGTCGCGACCCAGGCCTGAACCCACCGAACAGAAACGCCCGGCCTTTCGCCGGGCGTTTCACTTTGAAAAGGGAGCCGTGGCAGCTCCGCGACAGGCGCCGCGGACATGAGCCGGTTTCGTCCCTGCCCTTCCGGGCGCCGTGCTTTTCTGGTTCAAGGAAAGGCCCGTCTGGCCGCGCACTCCCTGCGCGGCTTACCTTACTGCCGCGGTAGTGCCCGATGTCGATCGTCTTTTCCGCGCTGGTCGCGGTCTTTGTCGGCTTTGCCGCCTCCGTCGCGGTCGTGCTTGCCGCGGCGCAAGCCATTGGGGCGACACAGGCACAGACGGTGTCCTGGATCGTCGGGCTCGCCATCGCCAAGGGGCTCGCCAGCATCTGGCTGTCCTGGCGCCATCGGATGCCGATCATTTGCGCCTGGTCGACACCCGGCGCCGCTCTGATCGCGGCCGCAAGCGGCTTTGATCTCGCAGCCGCGATCGGCGGTTTCCTCGCCGCTGCGGCGCTGATGATGCTGACCGCCACTTTCCGGCCGCTCGGCGCGCTGATCGAGCGGATTCCGATGACCATCGCCTCGGCCATGCTCGCCGGCGTCATCTTCCGCTTTGTCGTCGCCGTCTTCGACGAGATGAAGCTGCAACCCGCCCTTGTCCTGACGCTGCTCGCCGTCTTCCTGGTCGCGCGCCTGATCAACCCGTTTCTTGGCGTCATCGCCGCGCTCGCTGCCGGCCTGGCGCTGAGCTTTGGAACCGGCCTCGCAACCCTGCCCGGCGGCGACATGGCGCTGACCGAACTCGTCCTGACCTGGCCGCGCTTTGACCTGACCGCGATCATCGGCATCGGCATCCCGCTCTATCTCGTCACCATGGCSKCGCAGAACCTKYCSGGCYTCGCSGTGCTGCGCGCCGCCGGCTATCATCCGCCGACTTCGCCCAGTCTGTTCGTCACCGGGCTGATGTCCTTCATCACGGCGCCGACCGGCGCGCATATGGTCAATCTCGCAGCGATCAGCGCCTCGATCTGCACGGGCGCCGACACTCATCCCGACCCCAAGCAACGCTGGAAGGCCGGCATCGCCTACGGCCTGTTCTGGCTATGCATCGCCGCGACAGCCGGTCTGCTGCTCGCGCTCATCATCGCCATGCCCAAGGCACTGATCGTCGCGGTCGCGGGACTCGGCCTCATCGGCTCGCTGACAGGCGCGCTCGGCCAGTCCATGGCCAAGGATTCCGAGCGCTTCGCCGCCGTCATCACCTTCGCCGTTGCGGCGTCCAGCCTCTCGCTTTTCGGCGTCGGTTCCGCCTTCTGGAGTCTGGTCGCCGGGCTTGCGGTCTTGACATTGGACGCTCTCGCAGGCCGTTTGCGCGCAAGATCATGACCATGACAACCTCACAGACCCGCCTCATGCTCGTCACTCCGCCCGTCGCGGATGCCGAGGCCATGTCATTCCGCCTGATGCAGGCCTTCGCCGGCGGCGACGTCGCCGCCGTGCTGCTCCGCCTCACCGAGGGCGACGACCGCAGCCGGATCGAGCGCGTCAAGCGCATCGCCGGGCCCGTTCAGTCGAACAGCGTTGCGCTTGTCGTCGAAGGTTCCGCGCTGATTGCGACACGCGGTGGCGCCGATGGCGTGCACCTGGTCGACGGCCCGGAGGCGATCCGCGAGGCGCGCTCCAGCCTGCGCGATGAGCGCATCATCGGCGCCGGCGGCCTGCGCGCCCGGCACGACGCCATGGATGTCGGCGAGGCAGGCGTCGACTACGTGATGTTCGGCGAACCGCGGCCTGACGGCTCGATGCCGCCTTTGCCGGCCGTCGTCGAGCGCGCCACCTGGTGGGCGGAGATCTTCGAGACGCCATGCGTCGCCTATGCGCCCGACGCGGCATCCGTGCCGGCACTTGTCGAAACCGGCGCCGAATTCATCGCGCTCGGCGAATGGGCCTTTGGCGAAGATCAGGACATCCGCGCCCTTGTCGAGGCCGCCAATGMGGCGATTGCCGCCTGCGCAACCCGGAAGGCCGGCCGGTGAGACGCCTTCGGCGCAACCTGCTGCTCGTCGGGCTGGCGCTCGCGCCGGCCGGGCTTGCGTCGGCCGCCGATATCGACCTCGCCTATGGCGCCCTTCAGGCTGGCCATTATCGCAGGGCTCAGGAAGAGGCGCTAAAGCGCGTCGAGGCTGATAACACTGACGCTGCTGCCATGACACTGCTCGGCGAAATCTATCGCCAGGGTCTCGGCGTCCCGGAAAACACCACGGCCGCCACCGAATGGTATGAGCGCGCAGCCGACCGTGGCGACATCAACGCCGTCTATGCGCTCGCCATCGCATTGCTCGACCAGCGCAGCAGCAAGCGCGACCCCGCCAAGGCCGGCCAGCTGCTGGAACGTGCCGCCGCAGCCGGGCATCCGGCCGCCAACTACAACCTGGCCCTGGCGCTGCTCGCGACAGGCAAGGAGGCCGACGACAAGCGGGCTATTGCCTCTCTCGAAATCGCCGCGAAAGCCGATATCGGCGATGCCGAACACGCGCTGGGCACGCTTTACAATCAGGGCCGCGGCGTGCCGCAGGACAATGCGAAGGCCGCCGAATGGATGGCGAAGGCGGCACAGAGCGGCAATGTCGCGGGCGAGATCGAATATGCGATCATGCTGTTCAATGGCGAGGGCGTCGCCACCGACGAAACAGCTGCCGCCAGGCTCTTCCTGCGCGCCGCCTACAAGGGCAATGCGATAGCGCAGAACCGCATCGCCCGTCTCTATCTGGCTGGCCGCGGCATCGCTCCCGACAGTGCCGAGGCCGCTGCCTGGCATCTCGCCGCCAGGGCCCAGGGCCTCGACGATCCCATGCTCGACCAGTTGCTTGATCGCATGACACCTGAGCAGATGAACCGGATCGCACGCGTCGCCGCCGACCGGATCGAGGGCACGGCCTTGACTACGCCGAGCCAGCCGAGCAAGTGACGGCAGAATTTCCAGKCCGGAGCGATGGCGCTGCCGGCCTTCTCGCGTTCAAGGCGCGCATGAGGTTTTAGATGATCCGCTCTCCCCTGATGACCGTGATGACCGACGCCGTGATGAAGGCGTCCCGTTCGCTGAAGCGCGACTTCGGAGAAATCGAGAACCTGCAGGTGCTCGCCAAGGGCCCGGGTGATTTCGTCTCGAAGGCCGACCACAAGGCCGAGAGCATCCTGCGCGARTCGCTGGAGAAGGCCAGGCCAGGCTACGGCTTCGTCATGGAGGAGAGCGGCGTCGTCCACGGCACCGACGAGAGCAACCGCTGGCATATCGACCCGCTCGACGGCACCCATAACTTCCTGCGCGGCATTCCGCATTGGAACATCTCGGTGGCGCTGGAGCGCGACAACCAGTTCGTCGCGGGCATCGTCTATGATGCAGCCAAGGACGAGCTCTTCATCGCCGAGAAGGGCAAGGGCGCCTATGTCAACAACCGCCGGATGCGCGTTTCCGGCCGCCGTGAGCCGACCGACATGCTGATCGGCATGGGCGTGCCGCATATCGGCAAGGGCGGCCACCCGCTCTTTCTGCGCGAGCTCGGCGCCGTCATGACGCGCTTTGCCAATGTCCGCCGCCTGGGCTCCGCTGCGCTCGACATCGCCTATGTCGCGGCCGGCCGGATGGACGCTTACTGGGAACGCGGCCTCAACACCTGGGATTTCGCGGCGGGCGCCGTGATGATCCGCGAGGCTGGCGGTACCTTCGGCACCCTCGATGGCAAGCAGCCGACCAGCGCCAAGGATATCATCTGCGGCAACGAAGTCGGTGAACAAGCGCTTMGCGCCGCGCTCAAGACGGCTGGCTGACATACAGCTTTGATCTTTCACGCTTGATCATGGCGCAGCGGGAGGCGACAGTCTGCCTCCAGCGTTGCGGCCGTGGACAGGGGTGACCGGATTCGGGTCCACCCCGCTGACGGCCGGATGGTTGATGAGAGACGCCGGCTCGGGATCACCCGGGAGTGGCAGGCTCCAGGCGAACGGAAGACGAGGCATGGACAGAGAGGTCCCAGCGGCCGAGATGGGCACGGTCGCGACGACACGGGAAACCACCCGCTTTTCGCGGCCGCTGCGCTACGCGATCCGCGCAATCCTGTTCCTTGCCCTGATCGGATTCCTGGGCTTCATCCTCCAGGGCGGCCTCGTCACGGCCTTCATGACCAATCCCGGTCTCAACGGGCTCATCCTCGGCGCGCTCCTGGTCGGAGCGCTGATCGCACTGCGTGAGCTCTGGCGCGTCAACAGCGAAGCGGCCGCTGCGACCCGCCTCGCCGCAGCGCCCGGGCTCGCCGATGTCGAGCGCGGCCAGGTCATTGCCCCGCTCGGTCCCGTGCTGCCGGCCCTCGACGCCGGGACCCTCGCCCCCACTCAAGCGGCCTCCGTACTCGAATCGATTGCGGTCAGGCTCGACGACGGTCGTGAGGTCCTGCGCTATCTCGCAGGCCTGCTTGTCTTCCTCGGCCTGCTCGGCACCTTCTGGGGCCTCCTCGAAACCGTGAGCTCGGTCGGAAACGTCATCAAGAGCCTGCGCACCGGCGCTGAAGCCGGCGTGCTCTTCGACGAACTCAAGGCCGGCCTCGCCGCACCGCTTGCCGGCATGGGCCTCTCCTTTTCGTCTTCGCTCTTCGGCATCGCGGGCTCGCTGATCCTCGGCTTCCTGGAACTGCAGGTCGGCCAGGCACAGCGCCGCTTCCGCAACGAACTCGAGAGCTGGCTCGGCTCGCGCAGCCGGGAGGCGGCCTCGGCCGTCGCGGCCCCCGGCTTCGCCCCCGAGATCGGCCGCAATCTCGGCGACAAGCTCGACCGGCTCAGTGCAGCGCTGGCCGACGGCCCCAATAACCGCGCCGCCACTCAGGCCATCTCGAACCTTGCCGAAGGCGTGCAGGGGCTGGTCCAGCATATGCGCGCCGAACAGCAGCTGATCCGCGATTGGGTCGAGGCGCAGGCTGCGCGCGAGAAGGATCTGAAGCGCCTGATCGAGCGGCTGACCGCAAACGGCGTCTCCGAGCCATGATCCGCTCGTCGGGCTCATTGACGAAGGCGTACGCGAAGCCGAAGGAGGCCTGAAGCCATGGCTTTGTCTCGCACCTACCGCCGTGAGCAGCTGAATTTCTGGCCCGGCTTCGTCGATGCCCTCTCGACGATGCTGATCGGCATTGTCTTCCTGCTCTCGGTCTTCGTGCTCGGTCAGTTCTTCCTGTCGCAGGAATTGACCGGCAAGGACACCGCGCTGGAACGGCTGAATCGCCAGATATCAGAGCTGTCCGACCTGCTTGCGCTGGAGCGCGTCTCCAACCGGCAGGCCCAGGAGAACCTGCTCCTGATGCAATCGACCCTGACGCGCGAACAGAGCGAGCGCGGCCGCTTGCAGGGTGCGCTCGAAGCGCAGGCGACGAACGGACCAGCCCAGCTTGCCGACACCCAGAAAGCGCTCGACGCGGAGAAGCAGCTCTCGGCGAKAGCCCAGGCGACGGTCGAGCAGGTCAACATGCAGATCCAGGCCATGCGCCGGCAACTCGCTGCGCTCGAGCAGGCCATCGAGGCTTCCGAAGCCAAGGACAAGGAATCGCAGGCCCGTATTGCCGATCTCGGCTCGCGCCTGAATGTCGCCCTCGCCCAGCGCGTGCAGGAACTGGCGCGCTATCGTTCCGACTTCTTCGGCCGTCTCAGGCAGGTGCTCGGTGCACGTCCCGACATCCGCGTCGTCGGGGACCGTTTCGTCTTCCAGTCAGAGGTGTTCTTCGATGCCGGCCAAGCCGTGCTGAAGCCTGAAGGAAAGGCCGAACTCGACAAGCTCGCAACCATCCTGACCGATCTCGGCCATGAGATGCCACCCGATATCCCGTGGATCCTGCGCGTCGACGGCCACACCGACGCACGCCCGATCCGCTCCGCACAGTTCCCGTCCAACTGGAGCCTGTCGACGGCGCGTGCGGTCGCGGTTGTCGAGTATCTGATCACACGCGGCCTCCCCGCCGATCGCATCGCTGCAACCGGGTTCGGCGAGTTCCAACCCCTCGATCTCGCCAGCAACGACGAAGCCTATCGCCGCAATCGCAGGATCGAGTTCAAGATCACGGAGCGGTAGGGGAAAGCCGCTCCTGCGGCCTCCCCACCCCGTATCGCGCCCATCCAGCCAAACGCCTTGACCGGAAGGGCATGCGAGACGCTGGCGCCAATCCTAAAATGCCAGCTTCGAACGCTGCTGGCCGGTCTCGTCGAAATTATCCGGGCTGAGCCAGGCCTCGTAGCCGGCCTTCAGGCGCGGCCAGTCGCCATCGACCATCGCGAACCAGGCCGTATCGCGGTTTCGCCCCTTGGTGACCATGTGCTGGCGGAACACGCCCTCCGGCGTGAAGCCGAAGCGCTGCGCGGCGCGCTTCGAGGGCTCGTTGAGGTTATTGCACTTCCACTCGAAACGGCGATAGCCGAGCGTGTCGAAGGCATGGCTGGCAAAGAGATAGAGCGCCTCGGTCGCGACGCGACCGCGAGCGATCGCGGGTCCCCACAGAATGTTGCCGATCTCAATCACACCATGTGCAGGCTCGATCCGCATCAGCGCCTGGCGTCCCTCGGCCCGACCGGTCCTCTTGTCGATCACGGCAAAGAACAGCGGATCGGGCGAGGCTGACGCCTTCTCGAGCCAGGGATCGAAGGCTGCCAGATCGGCCGGCGCCTCCTCGAACAGATAGCGGAAGCGGTCCTCCGCGCCTGGTTGCTGGGCTGAGGCGAAGAGATCCTTACCGTGCCGCGCAGCCTCCAGCGGCTCGAGCCGAGTGTATCGCCCATCCAGCGCTACGCGTTCCGGACGCGGCACGCCCTTCCAATGTGAGAGATCCATGATGCGTTCCTGATGTCGAACCGGGCTGAAGACCGGAACCGGCGACAGTTGTCGGGATTGCCGGTAGGACATAAACTGCCAGTTCATGGATTTTCATCAGACCACTTTGGACGTCGCGACAACACCTCCGCATCCGGTGTGGTCTMCGCTCGATCGGGCCGCGGGCGATCTAGAAGGACAGGTCTACCGCGCGGTACGGGACCGCATCCTGCAGGGCCAATTGCTTGCAGGTCAGCGCCTGCCGTCGACGCGCGTTTTGGCCAACGCTCTTGGTGTCGCCCGCTCGACGGTCGTCCTGGCCTATGACCGGCTCAAAGCGGAAGGATATCTTGAGGCCGCGTCCGGATCGGCCAGTCGCGTTGCCCCCGTTGCGAAGCTGCCCTCCCCGGGACCGGATCGCGCCGAGCCGACCACTCCATGGCCGAGCGCCGAACCGCCCGCCCAGAAACTCTTCGAGCCCGGCATCCCGGACCTGGCCGGTTTTCCGCACGCAACCTGGGCGCGATGCCTGGGCGCCCGAGCCCGCTCGCTGCGGATTCACGATCTCGGCTACGGCGACGCCGGTGGCATCCGCGAGTTGCAGGAAGCGATCATCGCTCATGTCGCCGACCGGCGCGGGGTTGTCGCGCGGCCTGAGCAGGTCCTCGTCCTTCCCTCGACCAGGGCGGCGATCGGCCTGCTCGCGTCCATCCGGCTCCAACCCGCCGCAAGCGATGCCAGCATCGCCTGGATGGAAGAGCCAGGATACCCGGCGGCACGGGCCTTGCTGCAGGCGGCCGGAGCACGCATCGTCCCGGTCCCCTGCGACAGTGCAGGGATCGATGTCAGCAAGGCCTCCGGCCCGCCGGCGCGGCTGATCTATGTCACGCCCTCGCATCAATACCCCACTGGCGCAACGATGAGCCTGCAACGCCGACTGGCCTTGCTGGAGGTCGCGCAAGCCAGCGGAGCTCTGATCATCGAGGACGATTACGACAGCGAATTCCAGTACGCATCCCGCTCGATCGCGGCGCTGCAGGGCATCGATCGGAACAATGTCGTCGCCTATCTCGGCACGTTCTCGAAGGTTCTGGCACCGGGGGTAAGGGTCGCCTATGCGATCGTTCCACCCTGGCTGCTGGAAGACGCCCATGTCGGCCTGCAACTCCGAGGCGCGGTTGTACCGATCCATGTTCAGGCGGCGCTTGCCGATTTCATCCGAGAGGGGCGGCTGCGCGCCTATATTCGCAAGATGAACGCTGCCTATGCCGCGCGCATGGCCATGAGTATGGCGGCCCTGAGCCATCATTGCGGTCAGGTTCTGCACCTCGGCGGCGGTACAGGTGGCCTCCAGCTGGCCGCATGGTTCAAGGATCAGCGTGCCGATGATCGCGCCACGGCTCACCATCTCAGCCAGCACGGCTATGCGATGCAGCCCATGTCGCGCTTCCATCTTGGTCCGCCCCGGACCGGGCTCGTCTTCGGCATCTCGCGCGTGACCGCCGACACGGTCGAGGAGGTTGTGGCGAAACTCGGTCGGTTGCTCCCGGCGTAACCGCGAGACCGTTCAGGCGGCGGCGCGCCGGATGACATCGGGCCCCGAACCGTGGCTCGCCTGCCTGTCGTGATAGAAGGCGATGAACTCCTTGGCGGGGAGCGGTTTTGCAAAGAACCAGCCTTGGGCAAAATGCACGCCGTGATCGAGCAGGTAATCGAACTGCTCCCGGGTTTCGACGCCTTCTGCGACGATGAACAGGTTCAGCGTCTTGGCCATGTCGATGATGTGAGAGGTCACCGAACTGGTCGCCGTGTTCCGGCCGATCGTGTCGATGAAGGATTTGTCGATCTTGAGGGCGTCCAGCGGCAGGCCCTGCAGATATTGCAGGCTCGAATAAC
>NZ_JBFTLD010000239.1:0-10822 GCF_056396265.1 Allobosea sp. 05T422_2
GGATCACGGTGATGCTTGTGCCAGCGCCGCCGAACGGCTGGCTCGCGATGGATCGAAGGGAGACTTGGATGCTTGTTTCACGTCGCAGCGCCCTCAGGGGCTTCGGTGCCGCAGCAGCAGCGGCGGCAACGGGCTCATTCGCCATGCCTGCGGTCTCGCAGGGCCTGAAGAAGGTTTCCTTCACGACTTCCTGGATCCCGGAGGGGCCGAACCTTTTCGCCTATGTCGCGCGCGACAAGGGCTTGTGGAAGCGCCATGGCCTCGACGTCTCGGTGGCGCGCGGCTCGGGCTCAGGAGCGGCGGCGCAGTCGGTCAGCGCCGGCACCTTCGATTTCGGCATGGCGGCCACGCCGACGGTGATCGTGCAGGCGGCGAAGAAGCTGCCGATTACCTGCATAGGCCAAATCAACTATGACGCGCTGATGGGGGTCGGCGTCCTGTCCGGCTCGCCGATCCGCGCGCCGAAGGATCTCGAGGGTAAGAAGCTGGGCGCGAGCGTGACCTCCGGCGAATATCCGTTCCTACCGCTCTATGCCGAGAAGGCCGGCATCGATCTCAAGAAGCTCCAGATCCTGCAGGTCGACGGCAAGGTGCGCGAGCGCACGCTGGTCGAGAAGCAGGTCGATGCGGTCTCCGCCTTCGCTACCAGCACTGTGCCGTCGCTGGCTCCCCTGGGCACGGATGTCCGCTTCATGCTTTTCTCGGCGGTCGGCATCGAGTTCTACGGCCAATCCCTGACGACCCAGCCGGCCCGCCTCCAGCAGGACCGCGCGCTTTGCGAAGCCTTCGTCCAGGGCGCAATGGAGGCCATCCAGTTCACGATGACCAATTTCGACGAAGCCGTGGACATCTTCCTCAAGGCCAATAGCGAGGTCGCGATCTCCTCGACCGGGAAGGAGTATGCGCGCATCGGGCTCGGGCTGACGAACCTCACCAATCTCGTGCCCGAGGTGAAGCAGAACGGTTTCGGCTGGGCCGACCCGGCCAAGGTCGCCACGATGGCCGATCTCGTGATGAAATATGCGGCGGGCGAAGGCTCCGTAAAGCCGGATGTCGGCACCCTGTTCACCAACGACTTCGTCGGCAAGATCAAGCTTTCACCCGCAGAGCTGGCGATCGCGGAGAAGAGCGCCGCGCCGTTCCGTAGATATGTCGGCTCCTGACCGGCGCAGCGAACGAGGCGACCACTGATGCTGAGTTTGGCACCCAAGGCGGAGCTTACCGTGGCCGAGACACCTCTCGTTTCGGCAACGGATGTCCAGAAGACCTATTTCACGCGGCAGTCGCCGATCCATGCCGTCGCCTCCGCATCTCTCGACGTGGCGAGAGGCGAATTCGTGTCGCTGCTCGGCCCGTCGGGCTGCGGAAAGTCGACGCTGCTGATGATGATCGCCGGGCTGGAGCGGCCGACGGCGGGCTCCATCATGCTTGCCGGCGAGCCAGTCGCGGCGCCGCGCCGCGACATCGGCATCATCTTCCAGGACGCGACCCTGCTACCGTGGAAGAGCACACTGGAGAACGTGCTCTTCCCGATCCGCATCCTGCGCCTGCCGATCGAGAAATACACCGACCGGGCACACAGCCTGCTCAAGATGGTCGGCCTTGCCGGCTTCGAGCACAAGAAACCAGGCGAACTCTCGGGCGGCATGCGCCAGCGCGTCGCGATTTGCCGGGCGCTGATCCACGATCCAGAGATCCTGCTGATGGACGAGCCGTTCAGCGCGCTCGACGCCATCACCCGCGACCAGATGAATGTCGCGCTGTCAGAGATTCTCGAAACTTACCGCAAGACAGTGATCTTCGTGACCCATTCGATCCGCGAGGCCGCATTCCTCTCCGACCGGGTGGTGGTGATGGGCGGACGACCGTCGACGATCATCCTCGACATGAAGATGCCCTTCCCGCGGCCGCGTCGGTTCGAGATCGAGGAAACCCAGGAATTCGCGCAGGTCTGCCGGAGATTGCGCCTGACCATCGAGGCCGCGCACGGCCATGGCGAGATTTCCGTCAAGCCAGATCACGGCAAGGCGACCGCCGCCRCCGTCAGCATCATCGAGTGAGGTCCAGCATGGCAAAGGCCACCATCGGCACCGAGACCGGTGCCGCCCTCCCGGCTTCCGGAGCCGGCCGATTTCAGGGCGCCGCCGGCCTGAGCAGCATCGTTCTGCCGCTTGGCCTGGCCTTCGTCGTGCTGGCGGCCTGGCAGCTTTACGTCACGATCTGGGAGGTCCCCTCGGTCATCCTGCCGTCCCCGGTCTCGATCGCGAAATACATCGTTGCGCGCTACGATATCCTGCTGATGCATGCGGTGCCGACGACGCTGGAATCCGCTGCCGGCTTCCTGCTCGCACTCCTGCTCGGCATCGCGCTCGCCATCCTCATCACCTATTCGGATATGGCGCGCGAGGCGCTCTATCCGAACCTGATCTTCTTCCAGCTCATCCCGAAGATCGCGCTCGCGCCGCTCTTCATCATCTGGCTCGGGGTCGGCTCGCAGTCGCGCATCGCGTTTTCGGTGTTCATCGCCTTCTTCCCCGTGGTCATCGCGACGACCGCCGGCTTCCTGAGCGTGGACCGGGGCATCCTGAGGCTGTGCCGCTCGCTGACCGCCACGGAATGGCAGGTCTTCACCAGCGTACGGTTCCCGATGGCCCTGCCCCATATCTTCAGCGGCATGAAGATCGCGATCACGCTGGCCATCATCGGCGTGATCATCGGCGAGTTCATCACAGCACAGGCGGGCCTGGGCTATCTCATCATCTTCGCGACGGCTCGCGCCGATACGGAGGTGTCGATGGCCGCCATCGTCGTGCTTTGCATCTGCGGCCTGCTCCTCTATGGGCTTGTGGCACTCGCGGAGGTGGTCGCGAACAGATTTTATTCGGCAGACAGCCGGTGAGGCGCTGAGCGTGATGGCGCGAGTGAACGGATCGATGACGCCGGAAGAGCCTGAATCGCTTTCGGCCGGAGTGGTCACCCGTCTTGAGGAAGAGATCCTCAAGGGGATTCGGCGGCCAGGCGACAAGCTGGACGAGCGCCAGCTCGCCGAGCAGTTCGGGATGTCGCGCACGCCGGTGCGCGAGGCACTACAGCGTCTGGCCGCCAGCGGCCTCGTGGTGTCGCGCGGGCGCCAGGGGCTACAGGTCTCGCAGATGTCGCTGGCCGACCTCCTCGACGCGTTCGGGGTCGTGGCCGAGCTGGAGGCGTTCGCCTCCTCCCAGGCCGCCCGTCGTATCCAGCCGGAACAGCGGGCGCGTCTCCAGGCGGCGCACCGGGCCTGCGCCGAAGCTGCCGGGTCCGAGGATGCGGAGGCCTTCTATGCGGCCAATCTCGATTTCCACGAGCTGATCGCCGCCGCGAGCCATAACCGCATCCTTCAAGATGAGCTGCGGCGGCTGACGCTCAAGATCTCACCCTACCGCCGCACCATCACTTACCAGCCCGGACGGATGCACTCGTCCATCCCCGAGCATGAGCGCGTGATGGAGGCGATCCTGCGGGGCGACGGCGTCCAGGCGGCGCAGATGATGCGCTCGCATGTGACCCTGCTCGGCGAAGGATTGTCAGACCTGCTGCATTTCCTGCGCACCTCCGGGCAGCACGGGCTGCTGACGGAGATGTCATAATGTCCGCCACCCCACACGCCGCAGCCCTCTCACCCTTTGGCTGAATTGCGCCACAAACGCCCGTCGCTCTTCCGGGCAACATGCGTCAGTTGCAGACATTTAAAAACTGCCGGAAACCAGACATCCGCGATTGGCCAACGAGTGTCCGATGATGACCATCTCGGACTTCGAAGCCAGTTGGTATCAGAGCCAACTTCCTTTCCAACGCGACTGCCGAGACTTGGGCGGCCAAACGTTTGAAACGAAGGCGCAGCTCGAAATCCCGTTGACGAGAGCGTCCCCGGGGCGGGGCGAGTTGGGAAGGGAGGCGCTCGACGCTTCCCTTCCCATGTCCTCAGAACCCGTCGACGTCGATGACGCTGCGGCCGGTTGTGACCGATCCTACTCTAGCCACGATCCTGCGCTTCTCGCAGGGCACGGACGCGGGCGCCGATATGCCGCCTTCTGTCTGCTCGGCGCGCTGAGGGGCTCGTCGCCACCGGTCTGTGGATGCAGGTCATCCCGCGGTCTAGCGCCACCTTGAGACCACGCGGCGTCTTCAATCGCCGAGGAACTTGCGCAGCGCGGCGTCGATGAATGCCGCGTCCTTCGGATTCTGCCCGGGCACGTTCACCCTGTGCCCCCATTTCGTGGGGATCGGCAGTAGCGTCGCGCTTCGCATCGCCTCAACTTCGGCGCGGCTGTCTTCGACCGGAAAATAAAGATCCGAGGCACTCGGCATGACGAGTGCGCGAGCCGAGATCGCCTTTAGAGCATCGTTCAGATTACCCCTGAAAGTCGGGCCCGTGCTGATGTCGGCCTGTTGCCAGGTGCGGATCATTGCGACGAGATCGTTGGCGTCGCGCCGGCTGAAACGCTCGTCCCAATCGCGGACCAGAAAATCCTCCAAGGAGGCGTATCCGAGCGTCCGGTAGGTCTCCTCGCGATAGAAGGTTTGTGAGAACGCCCAACCGGCATAGACTCGGCCCATCGAGCGGAAGCCAACTGTCGGGCACTCGGTGAATATGTCGCCTCGCCAGGCGGGATCGCCGGTTAGCGCCGCCTTGACGCCCTCGAGGAAGACGAAATTGTGCGGGGACGTCCGCGCCGATCCGCAGATCGGCGCGATGCGCTCGACCATGTCTGGAAACAGCGCTCCCCAGTGATAGGCAGCCTGCGCACCCATCGAGAAGCCGACGGCGAGCGCTACCCGGCGGATGCCGAGGATCTCGGTCAGCAGTCGATGCTGGGCGATGACATTGTCCTGCATGGTCGCATGCGGAAAGGAGGCGGGCCCTTGCGCGTGATTGCTCGGCGAGGAAGACAGGCCGCTGCCGAACAGGTTGATCATAACGATCGTATAGCGCTGCGGGTCGAGCGCCTGCTCTGGGCCGACCAGCCATTCGAGATCGCTGTGATGCGTTCCGAACGAGGTCGGATAGACGATCGCCGGTCGGCCAGAATCCAGCTCGCCGAAGACCTTGTATGCGAGTTGCGCGTTCTCAAGGACGCCGCCGCCATGAAGCGGCAGCTCTCCGAGCGCGGCGAGCCTGTAATCCGCTCCCGCAGGAGCCTGCACATGTCGCATCGACCGTCAGGCCCGGCCGAGATAATAGCGCGCCATCTGTTCGTCGGCGAGCAGCGCCTTGGCTGCGCCGGTGAGCACGATCCGGCCGCTGTCGAGGATATAGCCTCGGTCACTGATCTCGAGGCTCTGGCGCGCTCGCTGCTCGACGACGAGCGCCGCGATCCCGAGCTCCGGTAGCCCACGGATCAGGCCCAGCACCTGCTCTACCAGCGCGTGAGAGAGCGCCGCGGTCGGCTCGTCCAGCAGGATCATCTTCGGGCGCGGCATCAGCGCACGGGCGAAGGCGAGCTGTTGGCGCTCGCCGCCAGAGAGCGAGCCGGCCTGGGCGCGCCGACGCTCTGCGAGCGCAGGGAACAGATCGAACATCTCGCGGATTCGTACGCCACGGTCCTTTACATGCTCGACGACCTGCAGGTTCTCGGTGACCGTCAGCGGCCCAAAGACGTTGGCCACCTGCGGAACGTAGCTGATGCCGCATTTGATCCTGTCCTCGGCCTTCATGGCGAGGAGATCATGCTCGCCGAAGCGGATCACGCCGTTGCAGCGCGGCGCCAGCCCCATGATCGCCTTGACCAGCGTCGACTTGCCGGCGCCGTTGGTTCCCGCGATCGTGACGATTTCCCCGGCATCCACCGTCAGGTTCATCTGCTTGATGATGTCGACCTCGCCATAGCCGGCCGATACGTCCTCGACGGTCAAAAGCCTCATGCCACGACTCCGCCCATATAGGCTTCCTGGACCATCTTGTCCTCGAGGACTTCGTCCGGCTTGCCGTCGGCTAGCAGCCGGCCGCGATCCATGACCAGCATGCGTTGCACGAGCCGCGCCAGCGAGGACAGGTTGTGCTCGACGATAAGGAAGCCGACGCCGCGGGCATTCGCCTCGGCGATGCGCTCGGAGATCTCGTCGATCAGCACCGGGTTGACGCCCGCGAAAGGCTCGTCGAGCAGGATGAACTTCGGCTCCATCATCAGCGCGCGCCCGAGTTCGAGCAGCTTGCGCTGGCCGCCTGAAAGCCGGCCCGCAGGCTGCGACGCCACGGCGCCTAGCTTCAGGAATTCGATTACGCCGTCGACGCGTTCGAAGATCGAGCGTTCCTGCTCGCGCACCGCAGCGCCGCGGAAGAAGGGCGCGAAGACACCTTCGCCGACTTGGTCCTGGGCGCCGACGGCGAGGTTTTCCCTGACGGTGAGGTGCGAGAAGGGTCGGGGGACCTGGAAGGTTCGCGCCAGACCTAACTGGGCGCGCTTCTCGGCGCTGAACCCGCCGAGCGCGGTTCCGGCGAAGGTGATCTCCCCGGCATTAGCCTCCTGGAAGCCGCTGATCACTGCGAAAAGCGTGCTCTTGCCCGCGCCATTAGGGCCGATGATGCMGTTGAGGCTGTCTAGCCGCACGGAGAACGACATCGCATTKACGACGTCGAGCCCGCCCAGCCGCTTTCTGACGTTTTTGAGGGTGAGCGTCATGTGCGGCTGCGATCGGCAATGAGCCCCTGGGGGCGGTAGAGCATGAACAGGATCAGCGCGAGGCCGATCACGGCGAGGCGCAGGCTCGCCATCTGCACCTCAGTGACAATCGRCACGACGTCGCGCAGGAAGCGCGAACCCTCGAGGAAGACCAGCAGAATGGCCGAGCCGGCGATCGCGCCCGAAAGCGTGCCGGCACCGCCCATGATCATCGCGATCCAGACATAGAAGGTGATGATCGGCAGGAACTGGTCCGGCGAGATATAGGTGACGTAATGGGCGTAGAAGGCGCCGGCGAGGCCGGCGAGGCCGCCGCCCAGCATCAGCACCTTGACCTTCATGCTGGCCGGGTCCTTGCCGACTGAGCGCACCGCATCCTCGTCGTCGCGGACGGCGCGGATAAGCCGGCCGAATGGGCTGCCGGTGAGCTTGCGGATCGCCAGCACAGCAACGAGGAGACCTCCTATGACCAGCGCGAGATAGGCGAGGTCGGCCTTGCCGTAGCCGAKGCCGGCGAAGGGCCGCGGAATCCCCGCCAGCCCGCGTGTGCCGTTGGTCAGCCATTCCTCGCTGATGATGACGAGGCGGACAATCTCCGAGAAGCTCAGCGTGACGATGGCGAGATAGTCCGCTCTCAACCTGAGGCAGAGGATGCCAAGCGGATAGGCCATGACGGCTGCGGCGACGGTGCCGGCTACGACACCGAGCGTGATCGGATAGCCGGCGACAGCAAATAGCGCCGAGGTATAGGCGCCGACCGCGAAGAAGGCKACATGACCGAAATTGATCATGCCCGTATAGCCGTAATGCAGGTTCAGCCCGAGCGTCAGAAGTCCGTAGATGCTGGTCATGATGCCGATGGCGATCAGATAGGACATCATCTCAGCGCACCCGCTCCGCCTGGCCGAACAGGCCCTGCGGCCTAATGATGAGGACTGCGATCAGCGCCACAAAGGAGAGTGCGATCTTGTAGGTGAAGCCGACGAGTGGCGTCGACAGCTCTTGCACAATGCCGAGGCCGATCGCGGCGAGGACGGCGCCGACCGGGCTGCCGATGCCGCCGAGGATCGCCGCAGCGAAGGCCGGCAGCAGCAGGTCCCAGCCCAATTCCGGCGTCACCACCGTCTTGATGCCGACCATGATACCGGCGATGGCGCTGAGCAGCCCAACGATCGCCCAGAGCGTGATCATCACCTGGCCGGATCGGATGCCGCTTGCGCGCGCGAGGTTGCTGTCGGCGGCGACGGCGCGCATGCGCCGGCCCAGCGGCGTCAGGAAGAGCAGCGCAAAGACCCCGACCAGGACGGTCGCGGAAACACTAGCCAGCCAAATATCGATAGGCAGGATGCGCACGCCTGAGAGGTTGATGCCGCGCATGATCGGCACCCTGAAGACGTACTGATCGAAGCCGAGGAACAGGGTCAGCGTGCTGCGCAGGAAGAAGGCAATGCCGATGGAAGCGATGAGCGAGGTGACCAGAGGCCGGTCCGCGAGCTTCCGGAACACCAGCGAGTAGGAAGCCACGCTCAGAGCTACCGTCACGAGCATCGCGGCGATACTGCCGACGAGCAACGAGCCGGCCGCCGCAGCCTGCACGATCACCGCCGTATAGGCGCCGAGCGTCATGATGTCGCCGGTTGCGGCGTTCGGAAAGCGCGCCACCGCGAAGGACAGGGAGATAGCCAGCGCGGCAAGCGCGATAATCATGCCCTGCACGGCGCCGGACACGACGAGGTTGAGGTAATCGGCGAGGTTGGACATCGAGCTTTCCAAAATCCGGGCCGGGCGTACTGGACGCCCCGACCCGGCGTGTCTCACTTCAGGACGTAGCGCTTGGCGTACTTGCCCTTGTCGATCGAGAACACCGCGAAATCGGCGACCGCGTTGCCTTCCTCGTCGAAGTCGAGGCGGCCCGACGCGCCTTCGTAGTTGATCTTCTGGCCGGCCTTCAGCGCCTTCTGGCCCTCGGCGAAGCTGCTCACCTTCTGGCCGTTCGGATTGGCGACCTCGCGGATCGCCTTGGCGATGGCGAGGTTGTCGGCGGCGGCGCCGGCTTTCTCGATCGCCAGAGCGAGTGTGATCACCATGTCGTACGACTGCGCCGCGAAGACGTTGTCCTCGCCGGTGGAGCCCAGCGCCTTCTTGTACTCCTCGCTGTAACGCTTGAAGGCAGCGCCCTCGATGTCGGGAACAGACTCGTAGACGAGCACGCCCTCCGACACCTCCGGACCGAGCGCCGAGATCAGCTGTGGGCCGGCGGCCCAGCCCGGGATCAGGAACTTCGCGGTCGCGCCGAGCTCATAGGCCTCGCGAAGGATGATGCTGGTGTCCGGCAGATAGCCCGAGAGCACCACGACGTCGGGATTGGAGGCGAGTGCCTTCTGCAGCTCCGAACGATAGCTGGTGCGGCGCGGCTCATAGACCACCGACGCGAGCACTTTGCCGCCGGAAGCCTCCCAGAACGTCCGGAAGAAGCCGACATTGCCGGTGGCGGCATCGTTGTTGAACGCCATGATAGCCGGCTTCTTGAAGCCTTCCTTGGCGACCGCAGCGGCCATGGCCTGGCCGTTGTACTTGCTGCCCGACTGATAGCCCCAGCCCAGCAGGCGCTCGTTCTGCGAGAACAGCTGCGGCGCCGACGAGGTGTGCATGAAGATCGTGTTCGACGACTTCGTCAGCGGCTGGATTGCGAGCGAGACGCTGGACGACCAAGTGCCGAGGATCGCATTGACCTTGTTGACCTCGATCAGCTTCTTGGCCGCGAGCACCGCGGGCTCTGGCGAGGTCTGGTCATCCTCGGCGAAGACCTCGAGCTTGCGCCCGGCGGCTCCGCCCGCCGCGTTGACCTCGGCCGCCGCGGCGATGATGCTCTTCTGCATCCCAGAGCCATATGTGTTGCCGGCGCCCGTGACCGGATTGAGCGCGCCGAGACGGTATGCCTCCTGGCTGAAGGCCGAGGTAATTCCGGCCAGCAGCAGCGTGCCGAAGCCGATCGCCGCGAGGCCCATTCGCCGTCTGTTGATCGAAGTCATATCCATGATCTCCCCTGTTTATCGCGATGCGAGACGTGTCGGCTAAAGCTCGTTCTTGACGAAGCGGCCGCCCTGGACGATGGCGCGCAGATGCTCTCCCTGGCCCTGCAGCAGGCCGAGATCGTCCAGCGGGTTGCCATCGACGACGAGTAGGTCGGCGTAGGCTCCGGGCGCGACGACGCCGAGCTGGCCGGCCATTCCGATGAGTTCGGCGCCCGTCTCGGTGGCACTACGGATCACCTCGGCGGCGCTCAGTACGGCGCCGCGGATCCGGAATTCATCCGACTGGTAGCGATGCAGATCGCCGAGCAGGTCGGTACCATAGGCCATCTTCACGCCGGCCGCCTTCGCGATCTCCAGCGACCGCGTGCCGACATCGAGCACCTTCGCGAGTTTCTCCAACCCGACCTCGGAGAAGCCGAGCGCGCGACCTTCCCGCGCTAGCGCCTCATAGGTCACCAACGTCGGCACCATGAAGGCGCCGCGCTCGGCCATCAGCGCGGCCGTCTCCTCGTCGATCAGATTGGCGTGCTCGATGCTGCGCACGCCGGCCCGGACGCAGCGCGMGATCGCATCGGCCGTGTAGGTGTGCGCCATCACATAGGTGCGGGCACGACGCGCCTCGTCGACAAAGGCCTCCAACTCCTCTTCCGAATATTGCAGGAAGTCGATCGGGTCCGCCATCGAGGCGACGCCGCCCGAGGCCATAATCTTGATGTGGTCCGCGCCGAGCCTGATCTCGTCGCGCGCGGCGCGTCTGACCTCCGGCACGCCATCGGCGATGCGGCCGATGCCGTTGAAGAGATGGTCGAGCGAGCCGGGGTCCGGCTGATCGATCTGGGGACGGAAGTCACCATGACCACCCGTCTGGCTGATCGCCCGGCCGCAGATGAAGAGCCGGGGGCCGACGAACAGGCCCTGCTCGACGGCGAGCTTGAGCCCACGATCGGCCCCGCCCGCATCACGCACGGTCGTGAAGCCACGCATGAGCATGTCGCGCATGATGCGCGAGGCTCCGGCCGTGACCAGCGAGACCGGGAGCTGACGCGTCGGGGCGAGATTTAGCTGCACGGCGGTGACGTGGGCGTGGCAGTCGATCATGCCCGGCATCAGCACGCGACCGCCCAGGTC
>NZ_JBFTLD010000240.1:0-10751 GCF_056396265.1 Allobosea sp. 05T422_2
CCGCCCCCCCCACCGCCGCCAGAACCGCCGCCGCCCCCGCCGCCATCGCCTCCGCCATCCTTGGCAAAGGAGGGGGCGATCCAGGCCGGGCTTGTCGTGACGAGCGCAAATACGACCGCGAGGGCCGGAACCGCGCGCCACAGGGCGATGTTGCGTGAATGTCGCATGGTAGCTTTCGAAGCTACGACACCCAAGCTGACATTTCCCTGACAGGCCGCGTCAGGCTGGCGAGGTTCGAGGGCGCGCAGGCTCTGCTCCGTCACCGAGGAGAGAATGATCGGCGGTGGCTATGGCAAGGAGATACGACCATGACATTGCGATCACTTATGCTGGCGACCACCATCCTGGTGGCGACCACCGGCTCGCAGGGCGCGAGCGCCGCCATCCGTGACGACAGCTCGCCTCACCTGGAAGGCATCATCCGCCTGGGGGCGTCAGCCCTGTCCCGGAGCGGTGAGGGCGAGAACGATTCCCCAGCTCACAAGAGTGCGACCTCGCATGAGGACGCGGCCCGCGTCATCCTGGCGCGCGACGGCGGCGGGGGAGGTGGCGGCGGAGGCGGCGGCGGAGGTGGTTCTGGAGGCGGAGGGAGCGGTGGAGGCTCCGGTGGTGGCAGCGGCGGCTCTGGCGGAGGCAGCGGAGGCAGTGGCGGCGGAAGTGGCTCCGGCTCCGGCTCAGGCTCCAGCGGCAGTAGCGGCGGCAGCGGCCGCGGTGGCGACAGCGGTGGTGGTCTCGGCGGTTCGTCGAGCGGCGGTGGCAGCGCAGCCGATGCGCGTGGCCGCGGCGCCGATGATGGAGCCGGTCATGCCCGAGGCGGTCGCGGTGCTGATAACGCTGTAGGTCAGGCTCGGCATGGGCGTGGAGCGGATGATCCGGCCGGCCATGTGCGGCAGGGACGGGGTGCGGACGATGCGGTCGGTCAGGCCCGGCGTGGGCGTGGAGCGGACGATCCGGCCGGCCATGTGCGGCAGGGCCGGGGTGCGGACGATGCAGTCGGCCAGGCCCGGCGTGGGCGTGGGGCAGACAATCCGGTCGGCGACGTACGTCGCGCCCGCGGCGCCGACGACCCGGCCGGCCATATCCGGGGTGGCCGCAGGGCGGATGACCAGGCCGGTCATCTCTGAAACAGGCCGATGCGCGAGGCTCAACGCCGCCTCGCGCATCCTCTGGCATCCTGCCTGATGTGGGAAGCGAGAGGCTGGACAGGCTGGCTGTTTCGGCTCGGCGAGCGCGACGGTGACTGCGAACGGCTTGCGCGATAGGTTGGCCTAAACTAGGCGCACCCTCGTGAAGCAACGGTTCCTCGCGTTTCTCGGATTATGGATACCGCTGGCGCTCATCGCCCTTGCCCTGGCGGCTGCTACCGAATTCGTCCGGGTGCGGGACGGGCTGGAGCGGGATGGCGGCACGCTGCACCGCGTCCTGTCGCAGCGCGTCGATCAGCATGACGCCCATCTGACCAGCCTCGCAGCAGTCCTCGCAAGCTCGGATGCATCATCCGCAACCTTCCAGGCTGTGGTCGAGGCGATGCAGCGCTTCTATCCCCGCATCGCTGCTGTCGCCCTGATCGATTTCCCCAAGTCATCCGAAATGGATGTCGGCAGCCCACCATCTGCTCTCCGGGATTTCGACATGGCGGCGCTTGCGGGAAAGCTCCGCGAACTCGGGCCAGGGCAGGCTGGGACGGTCGCCAGCCGAGGGGGGACGCCGTTCTACGCGCTGGTCAAGCGCCTTCCCGACACTGCGTCCGAAGTCCGCGCGCTCATCCTGGTGATCGACGGCAAGCTCCTGGTCGAACCGGAGGGCGGCCAGCCGCACGAGATCGCTCTCGTGCTTCGGGATGCTGCCGGAGCGATCCTCGTTCAGACCGGGGTAACCCTTCCCGAACAGGGAGTGATCCCCCGTCTCACCTATGAAAGGGCGCTGGGCAGTCGGTCACAGCCGCTCGTGCTGCACCTCGCCGGGCAGCCGGTTCTGGCGGATCTCCTCCCGCCGCGCACCGCATTCGTCGTCCTGACCGCGACGGGGCTCGCGGTCTTCCTGTTGCTGGTGATCCGGCGCGAGAGACGGCGAACGGCGGGCGCAAGGGAGGCCATGCGCCTGCACCAGCATGAGGCCCGGCTGGYCCATGCGATGCGGGTCAATACAGTCGGTGAAATGGCGTCCGGCATTGCCCATGAGATAACCCAACCCCTGACGGCGATCCTCAGCCAGAGCCAGGCGGGCCTTCGCCTGGCTCGGTCGGGAGGGAAAACCCCCGACGAACTCGTGAGCGTGCTTGAGGCCAATGTCCGTCACGCGCGGAGGGCGGGCGAGATATTGGAGCGGCTGAGGGCCTATGTCTCACGACGTGATCCGGTCCGGCAGCCTGCAGATCTCAACCAGATTACCCGCAATGTGGTCGAACTGGTCGAACGCGACCTGCAGGAGCGCGCGATCACGTTGCGGCTGGAGCTGAGCCCCATTCCGCCATGGGCGGTGGTGGATCGCGTTTCCATCGAGCAGGTCGTGCATAATCTGGTTCGAAACGCTGCCGAGGCGCTCGACGCGATGCCGGAGGAGCGGCGCGTGATCACGATCAGGGTCCGGGAGGTTGCGGGGGAGGCGGTGATTTCGGTCGCGGATCAGGGGAGCGGCATCGCGGATGCCGATATGGCGCGCCTCTTCGAGCCGTTCTTCACGACCAAGAGCGGCGGAATGGGCCTTGGCCTGCCATTATGCGAGCGCTTGGTCGAAAGCGCGGCCGGACGCATGGAAGTCCGGAACGGAGCGGCGAGTGGGGCCGTCTTCACGATCCGTATCCCCGTCTTGATCGCGGAGCGGAAGGTTGCTGCGGAATGAAGCCGGCTGCACGCACGGTCTATCTGGTKGATGACGACAGCGATGTCAGGGAAGCGTTGACCCTGCTGTTGAAGACCATGGGATTCGCCGCGAAGCCGTTTTCGAGCGCGCAGGCTTTCCTTGATCGCCCGGATCCGCGGCAGGATGGCTGCGTGGTCGTCGATATCCGCATGCCGGGGGTCTCGGGTCTGCAGCTGCTCGAACGGATGGCCACCGCGGCAGTACGTATGCCGACGGTTGTGATCACCGGCCATGGCGATGTCACCGCCTGCCGGCGCGCATTCAAGGCCGGGGCCGTCGATTTTCTGACCAAGCCGGTCGATGAGCAGGTTCTGCTCGAAGCGATCGAGGCCGGTTTCGCGCAGCGCGACGACCTGAGCCGGGATCAGGCAGAGCGGACCGAGCGGGCCGCACTGCTCGCTCGCCTGACCCCACGCGAGCGCGAAATTCTCGATCTGGTAGCGCAGGGCCGGTCGACCAAGGAGATCGCACGCGCTCTCGACCTCTCGCCCCGCACGGTCGAGACCCATCGTGCCAATATCGGGGTAAAGCTTGGCGCGACCTCGGTTGCCGCCATGGTGCGGGCCGCGCTTTAGGGCTCGGCCTCCGGCAGGTCTCCGTATGATTACGGAGATGGCTCCGGCACCGCACCGATAATCTTCGCCGCCGCCTCGGGCTAACCTTTCTCCGTCGAGCACAGGGTTCGATCACGCTCAGTACCGGAGAAATCATGTCCATGATCCGCCTTGCTGCCGCCGCAGCCCTTGCGCTTGTCCCCGTCGTCGCCGGGGCTCAGGTTCTTCAGGAACGGAACATGCCGCTGGCCATCGCCCAGGAACTCGCCCAGGCCACCGTCGAGGCTTGCGCGGCCAAGAATTTCAATGTGACGGCGACCGTCGTCGATCGTGCCGGGCTCGTGCGCGCCGTGCTTCGCGCCGATCGGGCCGGGCCGCACACTGTCGAGGCCAGCCGCGCCAAGGCTTTCACCTCTGCCTCTGCCCGCAACGCTACCTCGGCGATCGCGGAGGGCGCCGAGAAGAATCCGGCCGCTCGTCATCTTGCGTCGATCGAAGGCTTCCTGCTGCTCGGCGGCGGCGTGCCGGTCAAGGTCGGTGACGAGGTCATCGGTGCGGTCGGGGTCGGGGGCGCTCCCGGGGGGCATCTTGATGAAGAATGCGCCAATGCCGGCATCGAGAAGGTGAAGGCGAAGCTGCGCTGAGACTATTCTTAGGCATGTCGATGAAGGCGGCCGGCGCTCGGCCGTCTTCGGGATCGTCGGAGTGGGGCAATGTCGAGAACGCTGTTCGCCGCCGTAATCCTCGCGGTCGCGACCCTGTCGGGCCAAGTGCGGGCGCAGACGCCGCCGAGTGCCGCGGAATTGTCCGCCTATCAGGGCCTCCACGCCGCTGCCGCGTCCGGCGACGTCGCCCGGGTCAACCACCTTGCCGCGACGGGGGCTGACCTGAACGCCCGGGACGGGAACGGCCGCACGCCGCTCCATGTCGCGGCCTTTCGCGGGCAGGGGGCCGTGGCGTGCGCCCTGATCGTCGCGGGAGCGAACCCGGCGCTTCTCGACCACCAGCGTTATGATGCCGTCACCATCGTCGCAGTCAGTGACGATGTGCCGACGTTGAAGGCTCTGCTCGCCGCGGGCGCGGCCGCGACCCTCGTCACCAGCCGCTATGACGGCACCGCGCTGATCGCCGCCGCCCATCTCGGCCATGAGGGCATCGTAGAAGAGCTGATCAAGGCGAAGGCGCCCCTCGATCACGTCAACAATCTCGGCTGGACAGCGCTGATGGAGGCGGTGGTGCTCGGCAATGGCGGCCCACGGCATGTCGCGACCGTGCGGGCCCTGGTCGCTGCCGGCGCCAATCCCGGGATTGCTGATCGGGACGGCCTTACGCCGCTGCAACATGCCCGCGCTCGGGGCTATAAGGCCATCGTCGAGGCGCTTGAAGGCAGGCGCCTTCGCTGATCCAAGCCGGGCCCGGCAAATCTCTCGGGCGCTGGTTCGCGCCGGGCTCACGTCAGGCGGCCGTCCTCAGGACCGCTGTGACCTCGGAATCCTGGACAGCGCGAAATGAGCGGGCTGGGTGTCCGCGCGGGTTGTCGACGTCAGGCTAAAGCATCGGCCCGAAAAGTGGATCGCGGTTTTCGGAAAAGCCGATGCAAACACAGAAGGCCAGATCATCGGACCGGATACGATATCCGGTCTGATGATCTGGCCTTGGGCGGCGAGCGCTATCCGGCCTCAATCAGCCAACCGGTGTTCAAGCACCTGATAGAAATCATCATTGGCGGGATCCGCAGCCAGCGCGAGGGTCGTCTCGTCGGAGGGGACACTCAGCCCGCCGGCAAACGCCTTGAAGGCGTGGGCAGATTCCTCTTCCAGGAAGCAGAGCCGTATCGCCATCTTGTCCCTGGGCAGGGCGACAACGCGATAGGGGATTCCCCGCAGACTGAGCCACGCATCCATGGCGTCGAGCTTGAGGCGCAGATTCACATCGTCCGTCGTGACCAGGACGTGATGAATCCAGTGGGKGGCATCAACGACATCAAGGCATGCCATGCCAATTTCCCCCGCTCGCAGATTTTCTCACCGCGCTGCTCTTAAACCTGAGGTTTCTCGCTTAGGTTGTATAGGGTGAATTCCTGCTTGTTCGCAGAATTGAGCTGCCCCCCGGGAAAAATCGCGCGGCACGTGCGCGGTGGTTTCCGGAGTGTTCGTTCAGTCCTGGATCGACCGACCAGGGGCGGCTCGCATGCAACCTCACAGGCGCGCTGCAGGCGCCATCACGCCAGGCGCGAGAACCAGCCATCTGCATCGCTCGCTTGCCTCGGCTGTGCCCTGGATCTCCAGAATTCGAAGAGGCTTTCGGCGGCTCTTGCTGGCGGGCGGAGAGCCATGAGCTGGATGGAAGCGTTCATGGGCTTGACACCGATTTGGTCATATGGAACGTTCCAGTTCGAAGCTGGAACGTTCTAGAAGCCCGGCTCATGGAAACGCGACATGGAGAAAGTGCATGGACGAGCATAATCCGTCACGCCGCGCCGCTTTGGGCGCGCTAGCCTTGGGGACGGCCGCCGCTGCTGCGGTCACTGCAAGCACGACGACAGCCAGCGCCTCGACGCCTGAGGAATTCACCAAGCGCGGCAGCATTGCCATCGGTGTCGTGTCGGGCGTGCCGCCTTTCGGTATCGTCAATGAGCGCGGCGAAGCATCGGGCTACGATGTCGATGTCGCCAATCTCATCGCCAAATACATGGGCGTGAAGGCGGAGATCACCGCGCTGGCGCCGCCGGCACGCATTCCCGCCTTGCAGGCCAAGCGTGTGGACCTGCTGGTCGCGACGCTCGGACCGACGCCGGAGCGCGCCAAGACCATCGTCTTCCCGATGCCTTACAGCGCCTTCCGCATGTCGATCATGGGCGCGAACGATCTGGCCGCGAAGTCTCTGGCTGATCTCGCCGGCAAGCGCGTCGCGGTTCCGCGCGGCAGCCCGCAGGACACCACGCTGACGCGCATGGCGATGCCGGGTACGAACATCGTGCGCTTCGATGACGATGCGATCTGCGCCCAGGCGGTCTTCAGCCGCCAGGTCGATGCCGCGGCCCTTCCGGACACCACGGTCAATCAGATTCTGGGTCAGAACAAGGGCGCCAACGCCGAGCTCAAGTTTGCCTTCGCGCTGCAGCCCAACTCGATGGCTGTCCGCAAGGACCAGATGGAGCTGCATMAGTGGCTCAACAACACGATCTGGTTCATGAAGAACTCTGGAGAGCTCGACGAAATCTCCAAGAAGTGGCTCAACGCGCCTCTGCCGGAACTCCCGGTCTTCTGAGCTAGCGCGCCGGTGCGCCCCGGCGGCGCACCGGCTTCGTCTTCTCCCGCGATCGAAATGTCAGCACTATGCCAAGCCTCGTCTTTTCCGACGTTTGGGCGCAATTAGACACGCTCCTGAGCGGCCTTCTGCAGACCGTCTGGATCTCCGCTGTCGCTATCGTGCTCGGCGTGGTCATCGGCGTCCTGTGCGCGGTCGCGCGCAGCGCACGCAGCCGGCTCCTGCGCGTTCTTGCAGCCGGATATGTCGAGGGCATGCGCAACACGCCCTTCATCGTCCAGCTCTTCCTCGTCTTCTTCGGGCTTCCCGGCCTGGGCATTCAGATCACGGCGATCCAGGCCGGGCTGATCGCGCTCACCCTCAATCTCGGCGCCTATTCGGCAGAGATCATTCGCGCTGGAATCGAGGCCACCCATCGCTCGCAGATCGAGGCCGGTGCGGCACTCGGACTGAGGCGCCGCGACATTCTGCTCCACGTCGTGCTTCTGCCGGCCCTGGAGCGGGTCTGGCCGGCGCTGTCGAGCCAGTTCGTCCTCACCATGCTTGCCTCATCGATCCTCTCCCAGATTTCCGTCGAGGAACTGTCCTCTGCGGGAGCCCTGATCGACAGCCGCACCTATCGCTCGATGGAGGTCTACATCATCCTCGCCGGCTTCTATCTCGGCCTCACGATGCTGTTCCGCCTGAGCTTCGATCTCGCCGGCCGGTTCCTGTTTCCGCGCCGTCGCGCGGTGGCGGTGCGTCGATGATCCGTTCCTTCGGTCCTGCCGAATTCACCTTTCTCGTCGAGGCGGCGCGCTGGACCGTGCTGCTCTCGCTGCTGGCCTTCATTGGCGGCGGCGCGATCGGCATGGTCGTCGCGCTGATGCGGGTGTCGCGCAACGCCATGCTCAGGAACATCGCAGCCGGCTGGATCAGCGTGGTGCAGGGCACGCCGGTGCTGATCGTGCTCTTCCTCGTCTTCTACGGCCTGCCGTTCCTCGGCTTGCGCTTTCCACCCCTCGTGGCGGCGGCGCTCGGGATGACGGTCTATGCCAGTGCCTTTCTGGGCGACATCTGGCGAGGCTGTATCGAGGCCGTGCCGCGCCAGCAATGGGAGGCGGCGTCCTCGCTCGCGCTGAAACCGGCGCAGCGCATGATCTATGTCGTGCTGCCGCAGGCCGTCAGGCTGGCGGTACCGCCGACGGTCGGCTTCATGGTGCAGATCGTCAAGAACACCTCGGTGGCGTCGATCATCGGCTTTGTCGAGCTGACGCGGGCCGGCACCCTCATGAACAACGTGACATTCCAGCCCTTCTGGGTCTTCGGCTCTGTCGCACTTCTTTACTTCGCCATGTGCTGGCCGCTGAGCGTGATGAGCCAGCGGCTCGAGAGGAGGCTCCATGCCGGTCGTCGTAGCTGAGGACGTTCGCAAGTCGTTCGGATCGCTCACCGTCCTCGACGGTGTCTCGCTGAGTGTTTCCGAAGGGGAGCTGATCGCGGTGATCGGCCGCAGCGGCTCGGGCAAGAGCACCTTCCTGCGTTGTCTGAACGGCTTGGAGACGCCTGATTCCGGGCAGATCATCGTTGCCGGTCACGCGCTTGCTCCGGGTGAGGAGGCCCTGCGTGCGCTGCGCCAGGATGTCGGCATGGTGTTCCAGTCTTACAATCTCTTTCCGCATCTGACGGTCGGTAAGAACATCGAGCTGGCGCCCAGGCTGGTGAAGAAGATCGGCAAGGCCGAGGCTTCGGATATCGCCCGTTCCGTGCTCGCCGAGGTCGGGCTGGCCGAGAAATACGACGCCTTCCCGGAGCAGCTCTCAGGCGGGCAGCAGCAGCGTGTCGCGATCGCGCGCAGCCTGGCCATGCGTCCGAAGGTGATGCTCTTCGACGAGGTCACATCGGCGCTCGATCCGGAACTGACGGGCTAGGTGCTCAAGGTCATGGAGGGCCTGTCGCGGTCCGGCATGACCATGCTGCTTGTCACACACGAAATGGCTTTTGCGAGGAAGGCGGCGAGCCGGGTGGTCTATTTCCACCAGGGACGCATTCACGAGCAGGGGCCACCCGAGGAGTTCTTCGGTGCGCCGAAGACTCCTGAACTGCAGCAATTCCTCGGAGCCGTTCTCTAGCGATGTCCCGGCCCACGCTGATCGAAGTCGCGGAACAGGCGGGCGTGTCGAAGTCGACCGCTTCGCTGGCGCTGCGCGGCGCCCCGGTTTCGGCCGAGGCGCGCGAGCGGGTTCAGCGCGCCGCGTCCCAGCTGGGCTATATCTATGATCGTGCCGCTGCCGCGATGCGGGGCGCTCGTTCGGGCACGATCGGGTTGATCGTCTTCGATCTTGCCAACCCCTTCTATYCGGAGCTCGCCGCCGGCGTGTCCGAGAGCCTGGAGGCGGAGGGCGCGCTCGTTCTGATCGCCGACACGCGCGAGGATTGCGGACGGCAGTCACGAATCCTGACCCGGATGCGCGAACATCGGCTCGACGGGCTGATCCTCTGCCCGTCGACCGGCAGCGATGCGTCGGAATTGAGAGCCCAGATTCCGTCCGACCTGCCGCTGGTCCAGGCGTTGCGCCATGTCGAGGGATTGGTCTCGGATTATTCCGGCGCTCAGAACGCGGCAGGTACGCAGGCCATTGGTCGCCATCTGCTGGGGCTCGGTCACAGGCACATCGCCTTCGCCGGGCATAATGACGAAACCTCGGTCCAGCGCGAACGTTTCGCCGGCCTGAAGCAGGCGACCGACGAGGCGGGTCTGCCGCCGCCGATCTCCATCGCCTGTCCGCCGACGCTGGCAGGCGGCGTGGCTGCTGCGGAGATCGCCCTGGCGCTTGGTCCGCAGCCCACGGCGCTCGTCTGCTTCAACGATCTCGTGGCGATCGGTGCGACGCTGGCGCTGGCGCAGCGCGGCATGACACCGGGCCGCGAGCTCTCGATCACCGGCTTCGACGACATCATGGAGGCGGCCTTGCGGACGCCAGCCCTGACCACGGTTGCGATCGAGCCCCGCAACCTTGGACGCAAGGCGGCCGAACTCGTGCTCGAGCGCCTCGACGATCCGAACGCGCCGCCGAAGACCTGCCTTCAACCCGCTCACCTCATCGTCCGGAACACGACGGGCGCCCCCTTCCTCCCTGGACATCGCCATGTCTAAATCTGTCATCACCGCGCAGGCCGCGGCCCGCCTGATCCCCGACGACGCCGTCGTCACCGTCTCGTCCTCGTCCGGGTTGAACTGTCCCGACGCCGTGCTCAAGGCGATCGGCGAACGCTTCAAGGCGGAGGGGCATCCGCGCAATCTGACGACGCTGCACCCGATCGCCGCCGGCGACATGTACGGCATCGACGGCATCGACCATCTCGCCCAGCCAGGCCTGCTCAGCGCGATCCTGGCCGGCTCCTATCCGTCCGGCCCGTCCTCGCTTCCGTCCCCGCGGATCTGGTCGATGATCGGCAGCAATGAGATTGCGGCCTGGAACGTTCCATCCGGGATTCTCTTCGACATGCACCGCGATGTCGCGGCAAGACGAGCCGGCGTCCTCACCAAGGTCGGGCTCGACACCTTCGTCGACCCGCGGCGCCATGGCTGCGCCATGAACGACGCGGCACGCGCCCGTCCCCCGGTGGTAAGCGTCGTCGCGTTCGGCGGCGAGGAGTGGCTGCACTTCCCCAATATCGTACCGAAGGTCGCGATCATTCGCGGCACGACGGCCGATGAGCGCGGCAATATCAGCATGGAACATGAGGGCGCACCGCTCGGCGCGCTCGACCAGGCCATGGCTGTCCGCAACCATGGCGGCATCGTCATCGCCCAGGTGAAGCGTGTCGTCGCAACCGGTTCGCTGCCGACGCGCCAGGTTGTGGTGCCGGGACATCTTGTCGACCACGTCGTGGTCGACCCCGACCAGCGTCAGACCACCGGAATCGACTATGACCCCGCGATCAGCGGCGAGATCCGCGTGCCGGCTTCGGCTTTCGAACTGCCGGAGTTCGGCATCGAGACCGTGATCGCCCGGCGCGCGGCGATGGTGCTGCGTTCTGGCTGGGCGGTGAATCTCGGCTTCGGCGTCTCGGCCGTGGTTC